>DRPN01000034.1 GCA_011374625.1 Bacteroidota bacterium | reverse complement strand
GTGGACGGAAAATTAATCAAAAAATTCAGAATCTTCCAGAAAGACTTATAATACCTTAAAACAACTCCACACTCTAACCATTAACCCTCTAAACGTTAAACCTTAAATCCTAAATCTTAATTACTTTCCACTCCAAATTTTTAACTCCGGGTGCTCTTAACTTATTCAAAACCTGTATATAAACCCAATATTCAACAACTGTTTAAACTGCATCTTCCGTGTAGTACTGATCTTGTTGCCGGACTCATCATATACCGGGAACTGGGTGTTATCATATAATAGATGGGTATAGATATTGATATTGAAGAAAGGACCGAGTTTGAGGACATAGTTCAGTTCCCAATCAAAATTTGCGGCCGTATGGGTATATTGGAAGAATATGTTCAAACGGCTGGAGAGATACATGTCTTTGGTAAAATCATACCGTAGATAACTTTTTATGTAAGCCCCCATATTGTTCCGGAATTTCTTCCCTTTTTCCAAGCCATACCGGGCTGGATCAATAAGGAAGGTGTCCAGTACCATGGTGCTTTTTAAGGTTAGGGGAGACATAAGAACCGAGATCTTTTTGTTGGGCTTGTAATCCATACCCAGCGAGAGGTGAGTATAGCCCGGAGCCATTATTTTGGATACTACTACAGAATCATTAGGGTAGTGATAACCTTTGAAAAACTGGCTTTTGATATTTATAGCTGCACTATAGTACCATTGTTTGGATGCTTTGAGACCATACTTGGAGTCCAGCTCCCACGAGTCTTCATTTTTACGTATTCTTTTTTTACCCGATTGCAGCAGGCCGTATTTTACCCGGAACAGATTGTTCCATTGGTTATTTCCCTTTTTGTAATTGGCATAGCTGTTCAGGAGCCATAGAGTGGTAATGGAACTTTCACCTCCTTTTGCCCAGTTAAAAAGAACTCCTTCAGAAAGGTTTATAGAGCCTGTCCCTCCGATTTTCCATGGACTGATCTTGATCACAATAGGTTTGACTGTGTGCAGATTGGTATTTGTCTTATCATCCAAAGGGATCCTGAACGTGCTTTTCTTCTTATATTTATCGATCCGGTGGAAAAAGACATTATTATCCACAGTCAGTTGTACATTTTTTTTGGAAAGATTCTGTAACCATAACCCGAGCGAGTCGTGATATTCATTTATAAGCCAAAAACGGTAAAAATCTCCGGGATTATTTTTTAACCATATACATGTTTTCTTGTTGGAAAGATTGGTAAAACAGATCTGTGTTGAGTCATTTTCTGCTTTTTGCAGTAATGTTTTGACTGTTTGCCTGAGAGAATCATTGGCGATCAGATAGTCCATATCCGTTACCGGGATTCGGGCCGTATCGCCCCGATAAATAATTACAAGCCAAGGGGATTCCTGCAGGATATTGGTCTTCCTTTTACCTTTGGACATAACGATCAGGGTGTCCCCCCTGCCCCGGATGATCATTACCTTTTGCTGGGCAGACAGCCAGGGAGATATGTTGTCAGGCAATATCCTTAACAAGGAATCGGAGAGAAAAACCCCGGAGGTATCCACACCGAAAATAATGTTTTGTACCAGTGAGTCTTGCGGTGATACAATGGTATCTTTGATCGGAAAGACTTTCCGTGAAGTAAGGGTGTCATTGGTTAGTTTGTAAATAGAGGTGTCCAGCAGTGAGGGGAATGGATAGTTCTTCAGATAAGTAATGGTGGAGTCAATAGGAGGGGCTTCCAGATAGTTGATGAGGTTTCCGATAGCTTTTCGCAGATTTTTCTGATCATAGCGCCAGAACTGTTGGTTGTTGTAATATCTTTTAAGCACCTCTATAGCTGCTTTCAGAGAATCTTCCTGTGTGATCGTGTCCGTTACCAGGGAATCCTGGTTCGTTGTCCGGTATTCTGGCGCCTGGGCCGGAACATTGCCTGACCAGATTATCCCTAAAAACAAAACCACAATCAGGATAAACAATCCTTTTTGCCCTTTCATAACATTTTCCTCCCTATTGCTTGCCAATTAAAACGGTATAAAACCTAAATTTGTATTGTGAAATAACTTTTTTTAAGTATGACTGAATCCATATTGTCATATTTTGCTTGTAACAGGTATCCAAACGTCAAAAATAGAGACAGCTTCTTTCTTTTCAAATAGTTCGGCCCTTTTTTTATTCATTCCTACCGGCCCGGAACCCTTATGATTGTCCTTTTTCCTTTTATCCATCAAACTTTCAAAAGAAAATAAAATATGAAATATTCCTGTTATCATTTGAAAAAGAGAAAGAACAGCAGGGAATGCATCATGGTTTATCAGGACTCAGGAATCCGGATATGATAATGCCCCCACATGCGAAGTCGCCAGAGAGATGTTTGGCTATGCCGACGGAATGACCATAAGCAGCAAAATGACGGTCTGGTGAATCTTGGTAGATTTATTGGTTGCAGTTGAGGCATTTTACGGTAGAACTGGAAAAAGGGAGGTGGAAGACTGAGAGAGTGAAAGACATGGAGAGGAGGAATAACTAGTAATAAAAATATTAAATTTGCGTTCAATGCTTAATGAGGATTGACTATGTGGGCATTGTTGACGAAAGAGATCTCGGAGTTTTTTAGTACTGTCACAGGTTATGTGGTGGTGATAGTCTTTCTCGTAGCCAATAGTTTGTTTCTGTGGGTTTTCCCGGGAGATACCAATGTGTTGGACAGCGGTTATGCCTCGCTGGATATATTCTTCATGATGGCACCGTGGATCTTTCTTTTTCTGGTGCCGGCAGTTACCATGCGCTCATTTGCGGAGGAAAGCCGCAGTGGCACCCTGGAGCTGCTCTTTACCAGACCACTGACAGATTTGCAGATCGTCCTGGGAAAATACTTCGCCGGACTGACGCTGGTGGTGGTGTCTCTGTTACCGACACTGATCTATGTGCTTTCAATATATCTGCTTGGTAATCCTCCTGGTAATCTGGACATGGGAGGCATCTGGGGGTCCTATATCGGATTGTTCTTCCTGGCGCTGGTTTATGTGGCCATTGGGATCTTCTCATCGTCTCTTACGGATAACCCGATTGTGGCTTTTATCCTCGCTGTATTGCTGAGTTTTATCTTGTACATCGGCTTTGATTTTATCAGCTCAATGGACATCTTTCACACTGTGAATTTTCTGGTGCTGAAGATGGGGATCAACGAACATTTTAAATCCATGAGCAGGGGTGTCCTGGACTCAAGAGATATTCTTTATTTTCTCGGTTTGATCGTCTTGTTTATCCTGATGACGAAGTTTGTCCTTCAAAGCAGAAGATGGTAAGATAAGATGGTGATAAAGATTAAACATAAAAATAGCAGGTATAATCTGATCTTCCGGAACATTTCTGAGTTTCTGATCGTGATCGTGGTACTGGCTGTGATCGGGGTGTTATCATCCCAATGGTTCTTCAGGGTGGACCTGACTTCAGAGAAAAGGTTTACGCTTTCATCCAAAACGAGGGATATTTTGAAAAACCTTAACAAGGATGTGTATGTGCAGGTTTTTCTCGACGGTGAGATGCCGGTAGGTTTCAAACGCATGCGCACGGCTATCAAGGATATGCTGGATGAGTTTGAAGCTTATGCGGGGAAACACCTGACTTATGAGTTTATCAATCCTTCTGAAGGGAAAACGGCAAAAGAGAGGGATAAATACTATCAGGAATTATATAAAAAAGGTTTGCGTCCCACCGATGTGCAGCAACGGGATAAAGAAGGAGGTATCTCTTCGAAGATCATCTTTCCGGGTGCTGTGATCAACTTCAACGGTATGGAAATAGCGGTGAATTTCCTGAACAATAATCCATCGTTGCCGGCAGCTGTTAATCTGAATCATTCGATAGAGGGGATTGAATATAATATGATCCGTAGCATCAAGACCCTTAGTGCCGACACGGTATACCGGATAGCATTTACGGAAGGTCATGGCGAGCTGCCTGAGATAGAAGTGGAAGACGTGGAAAGAGAGTTGGCCAAATATTTTAATATTGACAGGGGTGTCATTGGGGGAAAGCCGGGGATCCTGAACAAATATGCTGCCGTCATCATTGCGAAGCCCTCCAAACCTTTTAGTGAGGCAGACAAGTTTGTATTGGACCAGTATGTGATGCAGGGCGGGAAAATCCTTTGGCTGCTGGATAAAGTGATGATAGATGCCGATAGTCTTATCTATGCCAGCTCTACCTTCGGGATTCCTTTAGACCTTCATCTCAATGACATGTTGTTTAAGTATGGCGTCCGTCTGGAAGGGTCCCTGATCCAGGATATGCGCTGCGGTATGGTCCCGGTGAATACGGCTATTGTGGGCAATGCTCCGCATTATGTGCCGGCACGCTGGCTTTACTATCCGCTGATGGCGCCGCAGAAGCATCCTGTCTCACGCAACCTGAACTTAGTGCAAGGCAAATTTGTGAATCCTCTGGATACGGTGGAAGGAAACGGAAAAATATTCAAACATGTCCTGTTACGTACTTCCCGTTATACCCTTACCAGAGGAGCTCCGTTGATGGTCAGTCTTGAAGAGATTAAAAGACCACCACCGGAGAAAGACTTTAACCGGCCCGGACTGATAACGGGGGTAGTGTTGGAAGGGAGGTTCGAATCTGTGTTCCGCCATCGTATGCTTTCGACTATTATTCCGGAGGGGTATGCAGGGTTTAAGGATGAGAGTGTTCCTACCCGTATGATCGTCTTTTCTGACGGAGACATCATTCGCAACGGTGTGCGCAGGATAGGAGGCAAGTGGGTTTCCCTGCCGCTGGGGCAGGACCGTCTGACACAACAGACCTATGGTAATAAAGACCTGATCGTAAATGCCGTGAATTATCTCGTGGATGACCAGAACCTGATGGAGTTGCGGGGACGGGAATTCAAACTCCGCCTGCTCGATAGGGAAAAGATAAATACTCAACGTCTTTATTGGGAATTATTCAATACTTTGTTGCCTGTTCTGCTGATCATAATAGCCGGGATAATAGTGATTCTGATACGGAAACATAAATTTGCTTCCCGCAGATAAAAAATATAGCAATGAAACGGCTGTTGGTTGTGCTGGTTTCTCTTGCAGGTATTCTGATTCTTGTCGGAGTTATTTTACTTTTTCCGAAAAACGGCAGCGGGCCGGGTAACATCTTTCAAGTGAAGGAAAATAAGAGGCAGTATGTTTCCCGGATTGTTTTCAAAGAAGATACGGCTACTCTCATATTGGAAAAAGAAAAAACAGGCTGGATGGTCGATCACAGATGGCCGGTAAGATCCCGCTCGATTAAGGTGCTCAAAAAAGTACTTTCCCGGATGGAAGTAAAATCTCCGGTGTCGGAAGAATTGGTACAACAGGTGATAGCAGATACTTCCGGCCGGCACGTGGAAGTTAGTATCTTCCGGCGGGTTTTTCCGGTGAAACGTTTTGAAGTATATACCAGTGCCCGGATCCCGGGCGAAGGAGCAATGATGAGACTTGCCCGCAAAAAAAAGTGGTATATTGTCTATTTGCCGGTAGAGCAGCTAAATCCTGCCGTTTTTTTTATCACCGACCCCTATTACTGGCGTGATCCCGCTTTGTTTAATTATCGGCTCAGCGAGGTACAGGAGGTGCAGATGGAGTACGGGGATCATTCCGGGGATGGCTACCGGGTGGGGATAGATACTTTGACACACCGTTATTATTTTTTTCCGGACGATTCTTCCTTCCAGGTGCGTAAGGTAGATACTACCCGTGTCAGAACATACCTGACCTACTTCCAGCATCTGGAGTGCGATGAGTGGGACCGTTCGCTGACGCCCGCTTCCCGCGACAGTGTCCTGCATCAAAAACCATTGTATGTTTTGACCGTAGTGGATTTTCAGGGAAAAAAATTCAGCATGCGGATATATCCCCTCCCGAACCGGCATCCGGAAGAGAATCCCTCTGCCTGTGATCCCGACGTGGCACGGGCATGGGTTACACCTCTCAACGAAATGGTACTGATACGTTATTACCGCATAGACCCTTTGTTGCAGGAGGCGGAGTGGTTTATTTGCCGATAAGGTTTATTACTCCCTGTATTTCTTATTTTTTTTGAAAAAATCATTCCTTTTTTTACTTTTGTCCTGCTTTTCCAGTAGGTACGTTTTTTTGGTTATATTTTTTATATATTTTCTTTCCCGGAGAGGTGGGAGAGTGGCTTAATCCACCAGTTTGCTAAACTGGCGTACGGGTAACCGTACCGGGGGTTCGAATCCCCCCCTCTCCGCAGATACAAATATAAAGCTCATGTAAGTGAGCTTTTTTCTTTGAATTGAAACCAGGACTTTGAAAACTTGCACACTCTTCCTCTTTTTACTTCCGGCAGAATTATTATTTTTGTTTCCTTAGATGAGCTAAAGATTTTTTACATCCAACACTTCCGGTATGCAACAGGTAAAAGAGTTTCTTGAATTCCTTAACCAGTATCTGGGAGGAAGCCAGTGGTTTGTGTTTCTGCTTCTGGGTACGGGTCTTTTCTTCACCTTTTATTTGAAATTTCCCCAGTTCAGATATTTCAAGTTTGCTGTTCGTATCGTAAAAGGAAAATATGACAAAGATACGGATGTGGGCGATGCCAGCCACTTTCAGGCATTGTCCACTGCTTTGTCGGGGACGGTTGGTACGGGAAACATTGCCGGGGTGGCACTGGCTATCCATATCGGCGGCCCGGCAGCTTTGTTCTGGATGTTAGTCACGGCTTTGTTCGGTATGACGACTAAGTTTGTGGAGGTGACCATCTCTCATAAATACCGGGATATCCTCCCCGACGGGTCTGTCTCCGGTGGTCCGATGTATTATATGAAAAAAAGGATGAATATCCGTCTGAAGAACGGAAAAGTCATCAAAACAGGTTTGTGGCTTGGTATTTTCTTTGCTCTGGCTACGATCCTTTCTTCTTTCGGTACCGGAAGCCTTCCACAGATTAATAGCATTTCCAATGCGCTATTTGCCACTTTTCATATCAAGCAGATCGTATCAGGAGCGGTGCTCACCGTTTTATTGGCCATGGTGATCATCGGCGGTATCAAACGTATTGCAAAAGTTACCTCCACACTGGTACCTGTGATGGCCATTTTTTATTTTGTGGGGGCCTTGTGTGTGATTGCTACCAATTATGAAAATATCATTCCTTCTCTGATATCTATTTTTAGTAATGTAGTTACCGGCACGGCTGCTGTCGGTGGTTTTATGGGGGCAGGATTTGCTTATGCCTTTAACAAGGGAGTGAACCGGGGGTTGTTTTCAAATGAGGCAGGCCAGGGATCAGCGCCCATTGCCCACTCGGCAGCACGGGCCCATGAACCGGTATCGGAAGGTCTTGTAGCTATCCTCGAGCCTTTTATTGATACGATCATTATCTGTACCTTGACAGGTCTGGTTCTCCTCGCTTCAGGTGCCTGGTACGAGAAATACCCCAACCAGTTTCAGAAAGCCGACATGGTTATGCTGGCCAGGGTTTATAATGACAAGGATCCGCAAGATATGCAGGAACTCTTCAAAATGTTCAATCATCAGAAAACTCCTCCGCTTTTTACCGGTGATGTGCATGTGAAAAATGGAAGAATGACCGATAGTCTGACGCTGATAAACTCCCAGTCTATCGCTGAAAATGTGAAGTTTACAAAAGACGGGAAACCATATACGGGAACCGTACCGGTTGAAAACGGGGTCGTGGAAATAGATAGGGTAGGGGTGACGGTAACCGGAAAATCCCTGCTGCATAGTGCTCCCTTGACTACGGAAGCTTTTAAGAAAAGTTTCCTGGGAGATTACGGACAATATATCGTTTCAATCGGGTTATTGCTGTTTGCTTTTTCCACCGCTATCTCGTGGTCTTATTACGGAGGGCGGGCCATGACTTTTTTGTTTGGACCTAAATCGGTGATCTATTATCGTTTTCTGTATATTATCGGGTTCTTTTTTGCTTCTTTCACCGACACCTCCATCGTTTGGGCTTTGTCTTACATTACCATCGTCCTGATGGCGCTGCCTAACCTGACAGGCCTGTTGGTCCTGCACAAGGAGATTAAATCAACCATCAAACAATACTGGATAGACTTCAGGAAAGAACACCCCCATGAATGGACCCCGGAATAGTAAGGACGGTAGATGAATGACGAATGACGAATAGTTTCGCAAACGCTATCCGCTATTTCTTCTTCATCATCACTACATTCTCCACGTGGTCGGTGTGAGGAAACATGTCTACCGGCCGGATCTTTTTCGGAGTATAGGAGGGAAGTAAACCCTGCATGTCGCGTGCCTGGGTGGCGGGATTACAACTGACATAAATGATCTTGCCAGGTAGTTGTTTTAGTAACATCTCCACGATCTCGGGGTGAATACCGGCACGCGGTGGGTCCAGGATCACCACATCCGGAGAACCATACTGCCGAAACAAAGTGTCATTGAACATTTCTTTGGTATCACCCGTGAGAAAGACTGCATTTTCAATGTGGTTCAGGGCAGCATTCCCGCGGGCATCGGCTACAGCTTCTTCTACCGATTCTATGCCGATGACTTTCCTGGCGCGCGATGCCATGAACAGACCGATGGTACCGGTACCGCTGTACAGGTCATACACGGTATCCGTATCCGTTAGCTCTGCAAATGCCAGAATGGTACGATACAGATTTTCCGCCTGCCGGGTGTGGGTCTGAAAAAAAGATTTAGGACTGATCTTGAAGGAGAGTCCGTCAAGTTTTTCTATGATATGATCTTTTCCGTGGAAAACCTGTACCTCCAATCCTTCAAGGGTGTCATTACCTTTGGGATTGATGACATATTGCAGCGAGTTGATCTCCGGAAACCGATCTTTTACTGCCTCTAACAAAGACAGGATCTTTTCCCGGTCATCGTGGTAGAAGGAAAGGATTACCATCACCTCGCCGGAGCGGGCAGTGCGAATGATCAGGTTACGCACCAGGCCTTCCTGTTTACGAATGTTGAAAAAAGGATATCCGTGTTCGAGGGTGAAATCGCGGATAAAGTTGCGTATGGCATTGGAAGGCCCTCCCTGCAGATGACATTCCGTGATGTCGAGAATCTTGTCGAAAAGTCCGGCGACATGAAATCCCAGGGCCGGTTCGGTAATTTGTTTCTTTGAAACAATCTCTTCCGGCGTCAGCCAGCGCCTGGCCGAAAAAGTAAACTCCATTTTGTTGCGGTAATACCAGGGATCTTCGGCGGCAAGAATCGGCTGTATCTTATCCTGAATATCTTCTGAAAACCCGGCCAGCCGTTTCATTTGGTCGGTTACCTGTTTTTCCTTGTAACGGAGCTGGGCCTCGTAAGTCATATCCTGCCATTTGCATCCCCCGCAGACAGGAAAGTGCGCACAGACGGGATCGGTACGGAAAGAAGAGTATTTGTGAAAGTGTATCGGCCGCCCTTCGTAAAAGTTCTTTTTCTTTTTGGTGACCTGTATGTCAATAATATCTCCGGGAACCGCATGAGAGACCAATATGACCAGGTCATCCTTTTTAGCGATGGCCTTGCCTCCCCGGGCAATATCCACTACTTCTGCCCCGGTGATAATAGGAATATTTTTTTTTCTTCGGCTCATGATGGTGCAAAGATAGGAACTTTAGATTACACTTTGTTCCTGTAATTATTGTATCACTTAATATCCTTATCTTTGCCTGCGGATGATTTCTGTATCGGACATAGCGGTATATTTCGGGGCCCGGGAGCTGTTCTCGGGGGTGACGTTTAACATCCGGGCCCGGGATCGTATCGGGTTGACAGGGCTGAACGGTACCGGAAAATCGACTTTGTTAAAGGTGCTTGCCGGCGAGCTTACTCCTGATAGCGGGTACGTCAGCAAACCAAGAGGCTTGCGAATAGGGCACCTGCCGCAGCATATCCACGTTAACGATACCCGGACGGTGTTTGAGGAAGTGGCTTCGTCGCTGACCGAACTCAATATGCTGGAGACAGAGATCGCCAGGTTGACCGATGAGCTGGGACGCCGTGAAGATTATCACACGGAAGAGTATTTGAATCTGGCCAACCGTCTGGCCGAAACAACCGAACGCTTTCATCTGCTGGAGGGGGACCGCAAAGAGCTGATGATAGGAAGAACACTCACCGGACTGGGATTCCGGCCGGAAGACTTTGATCAACCTACCGGTACTTTCAGCGGAGGTTGGCGCATGCGCATTGAGCTGGCGAAGGTGCTGCTGCAACAACCTGATGTGTTGTTGCTGGATGAGCCCACCAATCATCTGGATATTGAGTCTATACAATGGCTGGAAGACTATTTTGCTTCCTTCAAAGGATCATTGGTATTGGTATCCCATGACAAAGCGCTGTTGGATCATGTGACCATACGTACACTGGAACTGGAGAATCGCCGGATTACCGATTATCCGGTGCCTTATAGTCGCTATCTGGTGATGAAAGAAGAGCGTATGTTGCAGCAGGAAGCAGCCTACCGGAACCAACAGAAATGGATCGAACAAACCGAACGTTTTATCGAGCGATTTCGCTATAAAGCTACCAAAGCTGTCCAGGTGCAGTCACGTATCAAACAATTGGAAAAACTGAAGCGGGTGGATCCGGTGGAGCCGGATAATCGGGAAGTACATTTTTCCTTCCGAGGCATAGAGCGTTCGGGCGATATCGTGGTCGAGATGAAAAATATCTCCAAAGCTTTCGGCGAAAATCAGGTGCTGAATAATATAGACTTGCTTATTAAAAGAGGAGAGAAACTTGCTTTTGTTGGGAGGAACGGGGAAGGAAAAACCACTTTGGCCAGGATTTTGGTAGGTGACCTGCCGGATTATGAGGGTGCCCGCAGGACAGGAACGAAGGTGCAGATCGGGTACTATGCTCAGGATCAGGCCGAAAAGCTGGATTCCACAAAGACCGTGTTGGACGTTATTGATGATGCCGCAGTAGGAGAGGCACGGTCACAGATACGAAATCTGCTGGGGGCTTTCCTGTTTCAGGGTGATGAGGTGGAGAAAAAAGTGAGTGTGCTCTCAGGAGGAGAACGTTCCCGCCTGGCGCTGCTTCAACTGTTGATACGTCCTGCAAACTTTCTGGTCTTGGATGAGCCTACCAATCACCTGGACATGCGAACGAAGAATATCCTGAAACAAGCTTTGAAGGATTTTTCCGGTACCCTGCTGATCATTTCCCACGACCGGGATTTTCTCGACGGGCTGGTGGATACAATCTATGAAGTGCATGGACACAAACTGACACAACACGATGGGGATATTTACCGTTTCCTTGAGAAGAAAAAGCTGGAAAGCCTGAATGACCTCGACAGAAAAGAGATCATTGCACAAAGCCCCCAGGAAGAAGACCGGGGTTCAAAAAATAATTATCAGGATAGAAAAAGAAGAAGAAATGAATTGCGCAGCCTGCAGCAGAAAATAGATAAACTGGAGATTGAAATTAATAAACTGGAATCTATGAAGGAGGCCATGGAAAAGCAACTGGAAGACCCTACAACCTACCCTATCGATTTCGACCGTTTGTCAAAGGAATATGCTGATCTTCAGAAAAACCTGTCGGAAAAGCTGGACAGGTGGGCTGAACTACATGAGGAATTGGAAAATAAAGTGCAGACAGAATCTTAACACGGGGAACTATGGCTGAAGAAGTTTTTCGAAAAAGTTTTGAGATACATACCTGTGATATCGATACGAGTTTCCATAGGTTATCCTTCCGTTTTTATTTTTACCTGCACTTTCATTACTCCCCGGACTGACACCAGCCCACGAGGCAATATGCTTATGTGTTGGAAAGTTGCTCATGTTGGGTCTAATCTCAGCAATAATACCAACCATGCCCTACGCCGGGGATCGTTTCTAACAACTCTAAGATACCATTATATTCTTCCACCATTTTTTCTATCTGCTCATCTAATTCTGCTATTGTGCTTTTAATCCTGTTTATTTTTCTCAAGATGGTCTTTAACATGAATCGATGATGATCTGTCATCCCGTTAACGCCTCTTTTATTTCTTCCCTGCCGGCTTTTATTCGACCATGTACCAAATACAAAAGCCTTTCCGGCTGATAATCCCCTTTGAGCATCTCTGATATAATCTTTTGGCCGGTTACTCCAAAAATATCACTTAATACAACAGATATTTTGATATTAGCATCCTCTAATATCTTTTGAAATCTGTTTTTTTCTGATGATACCTGATTGGTCAATTTCCTTTTATATCTGGTTAAATCCCGTAACTCCCTTATCTTTCCGGCAGGAATAAAACTACCTCTTAAAAGTCCACTTAATAACAATTTTGCCAACTATCTACTGTCCCTTTTGTCTGTTTTGTGACCCGGCACATTTTTAACATGCCTGGCATTGACCAATAATATTTGAAATTTATCCCCTAATACATTAAAAACAGACTTCCAATAAACCCCGGTACTTTCCATAGCAATATGGGTAATCCTGTGTTTCTTAAGCCACTCTTTCATTTTTTTCAAAGAACTTGTAAAGGTGCTATATGTCCTTGTTTCTGTTTTAACACCTTTTCCTCTGATTGTTGCTACTGCTGTCTCCTTATGAACATCAATACCACAGCCTTTTTCTACTACCTGTTCAAATTCAATAGTGTTCCGTTCCATAATAATTTGCAATTAGTTCGATACTAATTGCAAGTTACTTAATTTTCATGCTTGTTTGTGTTTCTTTATCATGGGGGTTTCATATATTAAAAAATCTAATTAGAACGATTGATATTAGATTGCTTTTTTTCAAGTTCCTGTGCCGTCATCTTTATATTATTAAAATATATTGCAAAGGGCCTGTATGCAAGATGAGACCATTTTGAAAATGGGACTTCAATACATAACATGGGTACAACTATCATTAAATGAACTACATATAAATAATATGTTACAAGTAAGGGGGCTTGATTAATTCTTGAAATATGCATTAGGATGCCTGATACGGCAGATAGAAGTAATAAAATAATAAAAGTCCAATCAGTGATATGAGAGTGTTTACTATTTTCTCTATCTTTCTTGATTCGATGAATAATGAAATAAACTGTACCGAATATTAAACCAAAGGTGGCATAATAGCCAAATAATCTTTGTGGATACCACCAGGGATAGATAGTATCTGTTTGAAACCATTCCAGGAAAATGACAATCATTGTAAATAATAAGACATAACCCGACATTAACAACCAATGCGCTATCCAATAATTATATTTACCGGCACATAATTTTTTCCAAAATGATTGAATTTTTATTTCACAATCCGAAAAACGCCATTGTGAAACAAAATGAAAAATAAGTGTCCAAAATTCTGTGAAATATAATTTAAGAGGAACTTTAATTGTTTTATCTTTTATAATAATCATTCGATGCATATTGAAAATGAAAGAAATAAGAAGAGTTGCAAGTACACCGGCCATGATCCAGTCGCCTATTTCCACTATTCTCCAAGGCGCAATTTCATTTATAAGTGTTTTATCAGTGCTCAGGGGGATGCCATTCAATAAAGCAAAAAGAAAAAACACAAAAGCTGCCAACAAAATAATCGCACTAAATTCCCATTTTTTAGATGTATAAAATTTCCAGGAAAGCCCTGTCCAATCATATTTAGTGGTTAACCAGCGTCTTAGAGACATCATCAATTCTCCGGGGTTAGCTTCTTGCGGACAAGTCTCGCTACATTCGCCACAATAATAACACATCCAAGGATCCAACGAGGTTTTAATATCATCTTCTACACCGAGGATACTTGCCCTAATTATTTTTCTCGGGAAAGAATTTTCTCCTTCCGAAAGCGGACAAATAGCAGAACAATTTCCGCAATTAAAACAGACATTTAAATCAACAGGACAGCCCAATTTTGTTAACTCTGTTGAAAACTCACTATTTATTTTTGACATTTCTTTAAAATTTGTTATTATTTTTTCAGTAACTCATAAAAATAATATTCTTCCATTTCATCCATTTCACCTGCTTTTATGTTGCCATATTTTATAAGTGTCATCATATATTTAGTAATAACATCAATTGAAATATTTGTTTCTTTTGCTATTTGCGGTATTGTTTTATGTTCTGTTTCCAGTGTTTTTAATATGGTTCTTTTTATTTTAGCAAATTCTTTTATTTTTACTTTAATTTCATCAGAAACAACATGACCCTTTTTTAAATAATCTATCGTTCTTTCTTTTTTCTCTTTACTCATTTTATTATATTTATTTATAATAAATTTTATTTGGGACTAAACAGTGGATACGTCAATCATTGCCTCAATTTCTTCATTCGAATACCCAATAATATCAATAGCATCATTTGGGCAAACTGTTGAACACATGCCGCAACCTTTACAGGTTGCCACATTAATTTTTGCAACAAATTTCCCCTGATATTCAGTTTTGGTAATTGTATTATAAGTGCATACTTCAATGCATTTTCCACACCATTCACAAGCGTCTATATTTATTTTAGCAACAAGGGGTTCAAGTTCTAATTCCTCGTCATTTAATAAAGAGTTTGCCTTAACAGATGCAGAAAGAGAAGATTTTATTGATTCGGTAATGTTTTTGGGCCCCTGACAAGTGCCGGCAATAAAGATTCCATCAATGACCGTTTCAACAGGTCTTAATTTAGGATGTACTTCATTAAAAAAATTATCACGACCAACGGGTATTTTTAAAATATCTGATATTAAATGGCTATCTTTTCGAGGTACCATCCCGGTAACCAAAACAATTAAATCGGGATTTATCTCTAATTCTTTACGATTATATAATAAATCCTTACATTTTACCTGTGTAATGCCTTCAAATTCTTCAACAACAGGAGGATCTGTTTCATCAAATTTAATAAAAATATCGCCTTGTCGTCTTGCATTTTCATAGAGTTTTTCATACTTTCCATAGGTTCTGATATCTCTGTACAAATGAAAATTTTTTGTTTCTTTGAATTTTTCTTTAGCAACAAGAGATGCATGAATAGCCGAAGTACAACAAAAGCGGGAACAGTATTTATTTTCCCCATCAATTTGCCGGCTACCTACACAATAAATAAATGCAATACTTTTTATCTTCTTACCGTTGTATGATAATACATTGTCATTTAGGTCGATAATTCTTTCAAATTGCTGAAGGGTAATTACATTTTTTATTTTTTTATATCCGAATTCCCCGTCTTTGGGTTCATAGGGGTCAAAACCTGTACACAAAAGAATTGCCCCGGTATTAATATTTAGGGTTTCAGGTTTTTGGTTAATATCAATACAATCTTTGTAGGTCCTGAGAAATTCTTTATCCCGGCTAAGTACATCTTTATTTACTACAGGAATATCTGGGAGTGCAGTTTCATAATTTTTGTAAATGGCTTTTCTTTTTGTTAGTCCAAAATTAAATTTGTCAGGTATCTCCTCAGGGCATTTTTGAATAGCTTCTGTTAATCTGTCCTTATCATATTTCGACGTAATGTATCTTGGAGTTATTTCAACTCTTATTTTAAAATTGCCAACACTACCGGAAAAAGATTTTATTTCGGCACCGGTAAAAAGTCTGATATTATTTCTCTTTTTTATTTCATAATAAAGTTTTTTAACAATCTCTTTACCTTTTTCATCTGTTTCAAATAATTTTCCTATCTGAGAGATCCTTCCGCCAACGAAATAATCTTTTTCAATTAAAAAAATATTTGTCCCCATGTCAGCAAGTTCAATTGCTGCTCTCATGCCTGAAATGCCGGCACCAATAATAGTAACCACATTTAAGGCAGAAATTTTAATCTGGTCTAATGCTTCTGAATATCTGACTCGTACAATTCCGTCCCGAACAAGTACAATAGCTTTTTTGGTAGCTTCTTTCGGTTTATCAGAATGTGCCCACGAACATTGTTCCCGTAAGTTTACCTGAACATAATTATATTGATTCAATCCTGCCCTTTTAGCTACATTTCTGAATGTAAACAGATGTAATTTAGGAGAACAGGATGCTACAACAATAGCATCGAGATTAGCCTCTTCAATATCATTGATCATTTCTTTTTGGGCAGAATCGGCACAGGCGAACATTGTTGTTTTTGCAATAACAACTCCTGGTTCATTTTCTATTGCTTTTCTCACTTCTTCTACATCAACACAATCAGAGATGTTTCCACCACATTGACAAATATAAACTCCAATTTTATTTTTCATTGTATTTTTATATTTAACATGTACATGGTCGTCTTAAATAACTTGTTGCTTCTGCAGAAGCATCACCGGCAGAAAGTATTGAATCCGGAATATCCATTGGTCCCGAAGCCGTTCCGGCAACGAAAACTCCTTTAATATTTGTTTT
The DNA here is from genome assembly GCA_011374625.1 of Bacteroidota bacterium. GTDB lineage: Bacteria > Bacteroidota > Bacteroidia > Bacteroidales > VadinHA17 > DRPN01. Next base: position 2,384 of record DRPN01000034.1, on the reverse strand, counting down.
TGCAGGACTTGTAAGTTTTTCAACTTGCAGTAAGTAGTTGTATTCATCAAGTTCTAATTTTTCATTTTTAAATGATGAACTTATTTCGGAATTTGGCAAAATACCAACGGATAAAACGACCATATCGTGTTCTGCTTCTTTTATTTCACAATTTTCGTCAATGGCTTCATATCTCAAAAGTAGATTTCCGCTTCCATCCTTTTTCTCTGTAATTTTTGCAACTTTCCCTTTAATGAAAGTAACATCCATTTCTTTAGCCTGCTCATAGAATTCGTCAAATCCCTTTCCGAAAGCCCGAATATCAATATAGTAGATGGTGATGTCTGCGGTTGGAATCGCCCCCATTAACAGTTGTGCTTGTTTTATTGAATACATGCAACATATTTGCGAACAAATAGGATTCCCCATTGATTTATCTCTGGATCCCGTACATAAAACATAGGCTATATTGTCTGGTTTTTTCCCGTCTAAAGGCCTGAGGACATAGTTAAATGGTCTTGTAGGTGCAAGAAGCCTCTCCATTTCCATGGAATGGATTATATTTTTACAACTGTTATAATTATATTCTTTCTTTTTCCACGGTTCAAAAAGATTAAACCCTGTAGCAATAATTATTGTTTTTACTGTTAAAAAGTATTCCGATTTTTTTTGTGTAAAATCTATTGCATCGGCAGGACAAACTTTTTCGCAGGCCCCACACAAAATACAATTATTAATATCTATTGTTGCTATTCTCGGATTTGCAAGATTAAAAGGGATATATACTGCTTTTCTTCCGACAAGATTGTAATTATATTGGTCGTCAATATTCACGGGACATACCTTTTCACATTCCTGGCATCCGCTACAAAGGTCTTCTTTAACATACCGCGGATATTTAATTACTTTTGCCTTAAAAACATTTCCAAGCTTCTCAATATCCTTTACTTCACTATAAGTCATTATAGTAATATTGGGATTTCGGGCTGTTTCCGAAATTTTTGGTGTGGCAATACAAGCAGCACAGTCAAGAGTAGGAAAAACTTTACTGAGCTGTATCATTTTCCCTCCGAGAGACAAATCTTTTTCAACCAATAAAACTTTAAATCCATTATTCGCAAGATTAAGTGACGCTTCCTGACCTGCTATTCCTCCGCCGATAACAAGAGCATCATACTCAATATTATTATTGACCATCTGATTTTTAATTTAATACTCGCTGGGTTGAGCTTTAACATTTTCCATTTTTACTAATTCCTGGTAGAAATTGTTCATGTGTTTAACAAAAGCCTCTGCACATACCGAACAAATTGCTGCCATTTTAAGCCTTGCAGGATTGATCCCTTTTTCTTTCATAATATCTTGTGCAGAAGCCACTATTTTACCTGTGTTTTCCGTGCAGGTTGGTCCATACGGGCAATCGCTTCCATCAGCGGCAATAAATACACCGTCAAAACCTTTTTCAAACGCATGAAGAATCCATCTCGGCTTAATTCCCGATGAGCAAGGGACAGAAATTGTATATACAGTAGGCGGATAATGAAGTTTCAATAATCCGGCAAGATCAATAGCCGGATCTGATATTTTTTCTGTTGAAAACACCAATATTTTTGGAGTATAATTTTCGTTTAATTTATCATTTATCATTGTATCTCCTTTCATTTATTTTATATTTTATTAGTAAGTTGTTCATGATTTGAAAATCTAAATTGCCATGGATGCAATTTTTATTAAACCGTTTCTGTTACACACTTTGATTCTTTGGCTGTTAAGGTGAATTAATTTTTTTTCCTTAAATTCAGATAAATAAGGGTTTAACTTGTTTTTTTCAATATGTGAAAAATTTGCAAGATCTGTTTTTAATATTTTTATGCTATCTGTATGAAATTTATTACAGAGACATATAAGGATGTATGCTAATCTTTCTTTTTCTGATTTATTTAAAAAAGAAACAATATCTAATATTTCACATGATGATTTGCTTAAACATTGCATTAAATAAAAAGATATATCACTATGCTCTTTTGCAACTCTTATAAAGTCTTTTCTAGGTAAAGCACAAAGAGTAGTGTCATCAATAGTTTTACTTGAATTGAGATGGATTTTTCCGGAAACCACACTTTTTATTCCAAAAAAATTGCCAGAAGAAACAAATCTTGTTATTTGTTCTTCGTTTTTCGAATCAGTTATAAATATTTTAACTTTCCCTTCACGTAAATAATATATTTCGTCGGCAGGTGTATTTTTCCTATATATTATTTCGCTTTTTTTGTAAAAATTAAATTTGAGTTCGCAAAGAAATAACAATTTTTCTTTAATCTTTTGGCAAACCATTTCGTTTGATTCTCTTTTATTAGATTTCATAACTTTATTATTTTTTTTGTCAAAGATAGTTTGGCTAAAGG
>DRPN01000002.1 GCA_011374625.1 Bacteroidota bacterium | reverse complement strand
GGAAAATTATCTGTGGGCTATGCCAATTCCTCAACAAGAGATAGATGCTAATGAAAATATGGTTCAGAACCCTGGTTATTAAACATAAAAATATTTGCATAATGAAGACATTAATTATAAAATTTAGTACGTTGATATTGGTCATATTAATGGCAGTGTCATGTAATAAACAACCCATAATGTTTGGTACTTCCATGGCCGTAGTCGGGTTTAGTTCTTCCTCATTAACCATGAGGGAAAATGATTCTGTCCCTTCCAGTACAAAAATCTATCTCGGAGCGGCTGCTAATGCTGATCCAACAACTGTGACACTTACTGTTTCTACTGAAGGTATTGATGTGCCGGCAGTGGAGAATACGGATTATACACTTTCTTCGAAAGAAATTGATGTAAGTGTGGGAGAATCATCTGTTACCATTACACCAATTGATAACGATGTTTTTACCGGTGATAAACAGTTTTATTTAATCATTGCCTCAAACAGTAAGGGATATAGCATTAGTGATCAGGATACCCTTGTAGTAACCATTTCTGACGATGAGCATCCTCTTAAAGCCTGGATTGGGACCTACGATGTTGCAGCTGTAAGTTATATGAGTCCTGGTAATTATGATGAAGCCTGGGTTGTAACCACCAGTCCGGTACCTGATGACTTGACCGAGTTGAAGGTGGTAGGAATAGCTGGCACTGATGTGCCGGTTATAGCAAAATTGGATAAAGAGAATCTTACGATTACTATTGAACCGGGACAGACTTTCGGGAATGCTTATGGTTATGGTACTATGGGGCTCTATAAAGGAACTAATGATCTAAATTTGATTGAGGATGAGCCACTTACAGGTACATTAAGTTTGGACGGAACTATTCATATTGATTTCTGGGGTGAGAAAATTGTTGATGGGCCTTATGCTGGTTATGTTTGGGATGTATTCAATACAACCTGGACAAAACGGTAATATTTTAATTTTTTACATATCTTTGTAGAGGTGCTTTTTAGTGCCTCTACTTTTTTTTAAAGAGAAGTTGCCGTTTTTTTTATATTTTATGAATATTTATAAAAAAATAATTTTTGTATCTTTCTTGTTTCTATGCTTGCATTCCTATGGTCAGGAAGTGCCAAAGGATCTTGTAACCAGGATGGCAACTAAAATTATAGAACAATATTATCCCGATAGTATTTATTCTGTAAAATCTATAACAAAAGATTCTGCGAAATTGATTTATATTGTTAATCTTCAACCTGAAGGATGGATTCTCGTTTCAACAGATATGAGAACAAAACCTGTAATCGGTTTTTCATTTTTCGGTGACTTTACTGAACCGAATCCGGATAAAAACGATTCGCGATTCAGTTGGCTGCAGCATTATAAAAATGAAATAAAGGAAATTATTGAAAATAAAAATGCCACACTAAATCCTGAATGGAAAGATATTATTAAATCAAAAAGTGTCGATGCATATCTTTCTGGCATCAACGTTAATAATCTTATTGATGTTACATGGAATCAGGGAAGGAACTGGAACCTGTTTTGTCCCGTTGACTCAGCAGGTCCTGGAGGGCACGCTTATGTGGGTTGTGTAGCTGTTAGTATGGCTCAGGCAATGAGCGTTTTCAAGTATCCGGTGAAAGGTACCGGAACTCATACCTATTTCCATAAAATTTATGGGAGTCAATTTGCTGATTTTGGTAATACGACATATATGTGGGATTCTATGGCACTTGATCATGCAGATCCATATAATGCATTGCTTTTATACCACTGTGCAGTTTCGGTGGATACGGACTTTGGTGCAGATGGCTCTTCTGCCCAAACCGGGAAATCTTCCTTTGCTTTAAAGAAGTATTTTAAATATTCCAGTAACATATCATGCTTACAAAGAGATAATTATGATGATCAGGAATGGAAAGATTTACTGAATGAACAATTACTTAAGGGGCGTCCTGTAATCTATTCAGGTAATGCTGCTGATGGAGATCCTGGACACGCATTTAATATTGATGGTGTTCTTTCCGGAAAGTATTTTCATATAAACTGGGGATGGGGTGGTATAGATAATGGTTATTTTATCCTTGATGCGTTAAGACCCGGGTCCAATGACTTTTCAAAAAATCAATCAGCAGTATTAGGAATTCAGCCTTATTATTATCCTACAGATATTATTTTGAGTGATTCTATTGTTAAAATAGATACTCCTGTTGGTACGGGTATTGCTGCAATTAACATTGTAGATGAAGCAAACGATAATACTTATTCATTATCTCTTTTTTGCGATTCATCCTTGGTGAATAATACCTGGATCGCAGATTATTATATTGATGGTGATTCATTACGAACAAATCGGATTTTTAGTTTAGATGACCAGGGACCGGATACAATTTGCATCGAAGTGGTCGATTCTTTCGACCATCATTTAAAGAAAGAAAAAGTTTTATATGTGGCTGAAGTGTCTGGCGCAAATGGGGTTCGAAACTATAAATATTCAGAGTGTACGGTTTTCCCTAATCCTGTACTTAATGTATTATATTTTGACAGAGCTGCAATTCAATCAAAAATAATTGATCGTATTCGAATTTATTCAGTGTTGGGAAAACTCTTGATGGAAAAGGAAAATTATAATCCTTCTCATGGAATAGAAGTTTCCGGCTTATCAAAAGGGTTATATATTTTGGAAGTTACATACGACAGAAATAGGATATGCGTAGTAAAATTCATTAAAAAATAGTGTCTTTTAACTGTTGTTTTATCTTCAGGATAAATATCCTTATTGCTATTACTCTTGTGGGTTTTGCTCCAAATAGATTATACTGAGAAATTGTAATAAACATTGATCGTCAAACATGTAGTATATCTATGCTTTGTATGTGTATTTTTATGAATCGTATTTTTTTAACAAATCTTAAATATTTATTCTTTTTATTTGTCTTTTTGACAGGTGAGAGGACGATTGTTTACGGACAAAAAAGAGTAGAAGACTTTTTACAGGATATTATTATCAACACCTCTGATAATCCGGCGCCAGGATATTTTTTTCTGGCAGTTTCCGTACCATCTTCTTATCTCGCAATCATAGATAACCAGGGGGTGCCTGTTTTCTACCGGCGAATGGAATATCCCGTTATGAACCTGATGTTACAGGAAGACGGAAGATTAACATTCTTGTCATGGGAGACCGATTATGTTTATTTTATGAACGATCTGTTGCAACTTACCGATAGTGTTACAACGGTAGGATATGGTCTGGACCCACATGATTATGCTATCACGAAAGATGGACATGTTTTGCTTCTGGGAGCAGATAAGGAACATGTGGACATGAGCAAAGTGGTTCCCGGAGGAGATCCTAATGCAACGATCAAGGAAGGGGTTGTCCAGGAATTTGATGAAAACAAGCATTTGCTTTACACCTGGAAAACTTCCGAACATTTTCGTGTAACGGATGGGGATGAGGAATCCGCTTATGTAAATCTTACGGCCGGGGTGGTGGATTATTGTCATTTGAATGCCATTGCCGTGGATTCCGATACCAGTTTTCTGATCTCCTCCCGTCACATGGATGAGATTACTAAAGTGGATCGTCGTACCGGTGAAATCATCTGGCGACTGGGAGGGGAACACAATATGTTTACATTTATCAATGATTCCATAGGTTTCTGCCATCAACACAGCATTCGGAAATTGTCAAACGGACATATTCTTTTGTTTGATAATGGGAACCTGCACGATCCTCCGGTATCCAGCGCTGTAGAATATGCCGTCGATGAAAAAAAAATGACAGCGACCATGATCAGGAGGTATTCCCATATTCCTGATATTTTCACCTTTCGTGGTGGTTCTACGTTCAGATTGCCCAATGGAAACACTTTGGTGAACTGGGGGAACAAGTCTCCTTCGTTGACTGAATATCACCCGGACGGCACAGTAGCTGTTGAATTTGATTTTTCGAAGTGCGGTTATAGCCGCCAGGTGTTTAAGTACAACTGGCAGCCCCGGGTTTTTACACCGTCTCCGGATACGGTGAACTTTGGTATGTGGAGTGGTTCCGATACCCTGACCCGCCATATTACCCTGCACAATCACCTGCCCGATTCTTTACCGATCAATGGATATACAGTACATAATTCCTCTTTTTTTCTGATGGATTCCCTGCCGGTAACCCTGCCCGGGAACGGAGAAGCGACTTTAACCGTGGGTTTTTATCCGGTAGCAGCTCAATGGGGTTATCAAAAAGATGTAATGACGATTTATTCCGATGACAGTATACGTAGAGTAGGGCGACAGATATGGCTATTCGGCCAAAAAGAAGACCACACCCCTCCGGAAGTTACCATAATGCCCGATTCGAATAATGTTTCCCTGAACCCGCGGATCACCGTAGATTTTAGTGAACCGGTGAGAAGGACAGATGACAGGGAACTGGATTATGCCATGGTGGATACTCTTATTATTTTCAGGGAAAACGGACCTTCCGGACCGGATGTGCCATTTAATGCAAATGTCAATACGGATAAAGATCATATCCTGATTGTTCCCTGCCAGATGCTGAAGGGCGACCAAATTTATTATATCTCTTATAAGAACGAACTTGAAGATTATATGGATAATGCGGTTCCGGTGAAAGAAGTTTACTTTGCTACTAAAATAATCATGACTGTAAAGAATAACAGGGAATTGCACAACATCATGGTTTTCCCGAATCCGGCCGGAAGGACCGTGACTATCCGTACATCTGTTGACGAGCCTTGGAAAGTGCAGATATACTCAATACTTGGAACATTGATGATGGAAAAAGACCCTGTAACGGTTCCTGAAATCGTTCTTGATTTACATGAGTTTCATCGTGGCGTATATATTGTCGTAATTACATCAAAACAAGGGAAGACAAAAAAGGTGAAGTTAATCGTTGAATAAAATAATGAATAACATGCTTTTATCGGAGGTTATGTAGATATATAGGTTACACTAAAAAATGATTGAAAATTTCTATCTTACACCTCTAAAATCTATGTTCGAATTTTTAATATTGATTGCTATGATTGGAAAGATTAATATTTTACGGTATGGAGCTTTGTTAGGCATATTTTTTATCTCAGGATTTTTTGCAGGGGCTTTTTCCCAGGATACCACGGATATGGAAAGATATTTTCCGGATATTCAAATCACAAATTCGAATGATCCGTCTTCCGGTTACTTTTTCATTGCTACGAAGAAACATTACGTGGATACGGTCAATTATTTTACGATCATCGATAATTATGGTACTCCTGTTTATTTCAGACTGGTAAACGACATGGCAGCCGGGATTCAGGTAAGGGATGGCTATATTTATATGCTGGAGGGGCCTGAAAAAGTTTATTTCAAAATTGATTCGTTTTTTCATAAGCTTGATACCTTTAAAACAAAAGGATATAAGCTTAACGGCCATGATTTTGACATAGATGAAAACGGCCATTATCTTTTACTTGGCAGTCAACTTCGTACGGTTGACATGACCCAATACGGCGGCCCTTCCAATGCGACTGTCAGGGATATGGTTGTGCAGGAATTTGATGCGGATAAAAATCTGATATTTACCTGGAAAGCATGGGAACATTACCAGATTACCGATGCCAATGAAAATTCTCCTTATGTAGATCTTACAGCCAGTACGGTTGACTATCTCCATGCCAATTCGATAAAATTTGATTCGGATACAAGTTTTTTATTGTCGTGCAGACATTTTGATGAGATAACGAAAATAGACCGGCGTACGGGAGACATAATATGGAGATTGGGAGGAAAACATAATGAATTTACTTTTGTAAATGACACCATTCACTTTTCGCATCCTCATACGGTTAGAATACGGGAGAATGGCAATATTCAGATTTTTGACAACGGAGATTTACACAATCCTCAAATTACCAGTGTCGTGGAATACAGGTTGGATGAAGTGAATAAAGTGGCTACGTTGGTAAGAAGACAGTATCATGTTCCGGATGTTTATGTGGTTCATGGCGGGGGAGAACAAATGCTGCCTGATGGAGATTTGTTGGTATATTGGGGGGAACAGACCCCTTCTTTTACCGAATATCATCCTGATGGTTCGGTAGCCATTGAAATGGATTATTCTTCGCATAGTTTTGCATCACGTGTTGCAAAAGCGGTGTGGAAACACAAGGTTTTTGTGACGGCTACTGATACGATCAACTTTGGTATGTGGGACGGCTATACCGAAGCGGAATATTTGCTGACTTTGCATAACAATACGGATTCGGTCCTGAAAATTACAGGATACCTGACCCATACGGATAATTTCAGCATTAACGAAGATTTTCCCGTGGAAATACCTGCACATGGAGACAAGGACATAACCGTGGTCTATTTCCCGCAAAATGCACAAACCGGTTATATAAATGATGTGTTGACCGTTCAGTCGGAATACCCGCATCTTTATCTGGCACAACAGGTGGTGATGATTGGCAGGACGGAAGACATACAAGCTCCGGAGGCTACCATTACTCCCGATACGGCCCATGTGCCCCGGAATGCGATCGTCCGGGTAAATTTTACCGAACCGGTGCGTCTGACCACCCGAACGGAATTGAATTATCAGAATGTGGATACCATGTTTGCTTTCAAAAAAGACGGCCCGGATGGGGAAAGTGTCGCCTATAATGCCAATGTTAGTACGGATAAGAAACATATTGAGATCATCCCTGCTGATTCTCTGGATCCGGACCAAACCTATTTTATTCAGGTAAGAGAGGGTCTCGAAGATTATTCAGGGAATCTTCTCTCTCCGGTTTCCGGAAAATTTTCCACGGGCTCGGAAATATCTGCCGTTCTGATCCACGAGAACCATGAGGTGCAAGTCTATCCGAATCCGACCGATAGAAAACTTGTGATCCAAACAGACCTGAACAGTACCTGGAAGGTACAGATATTTTCTATTCTTGGTACCTTGATGACTGAAAAAGATAATATTTCGGGACATAAAGTTGAAATGAAATTGTCTCATTTAAATCCCGGCATGTATTTTGTTGTGGTCACCGCAAACGGGAAAAAAATTAAATCGAAAAAGGTAATTATTAAATAAAAGTGACGAAAAAATGGGCAGAAGAAATTTGTTGGTAATTATTGCAGGGTTGGTTGTTGCTGTGACGTTGATGAGTGGTTGCAAGAAGAAAAAAAAGGATGAGCCACCCCAGGATATAATACCGAAAATATTGGACTTCCGTGGACCAACGGTCGTTACGGCATCCGGTCTGGAGCCCCTGGAATATAAAGTTGCTTACCAGGCCGGATCCAAATATACATTTACGCCGGTAGGATATGAGGCGACTGTTGAAGTGCCGGATACAGCCTATCCTAATATTGTGAATGTTACCTGGCATCAATCCTCCGTGGATACATCCGCCTATCTGGTTTGTGTGGAAACTTCCAAAACCGGTAATGTATCCAAGCCTGATTCACTTTTTATCCTTCTTAAAAAATTCTGTCCCTGGGCACTGGAGGATTTTACAGGAACCTGGGCGGGTAGTGAAACCGGAGACAGTGATACAACCCTCCTGCTTTCCATTGTACATGACCCTGCTGACGGCGATAATGTATTGCGCGTGAAAGCAATTGCGGATACAAATAGCGATGGGGGAATCTTTGCCCCGCCATTCCTGTTACGTCTGTTTGATATCCGGGGTGAGCGTTTTGTTGATAGTATCGGAAATGAAGGGGATGTCTTGCTGCACGTCAACCTGATATCCGGAAAAATAATCATTGAAAACGACCTGTGGGGTGAAACCATGCCCGGGAAAAACCATTACTGGACCGGAGGAGAAGGATCCTGGTGCGGATGTAGTGATTCTATCAATCTGGATTTTGAAATGTACTGGTCTACGGACTTCAGTAAACCCAATAAAACAAGTACCGTCAAACTGAAGAAACAGTGAGTAAACGGACTGAAAATATATGTATTTAAATAAATAATTAAATAAATATTTAAATACATATATAAATTTTTATATTTAAAAATTTTAGGATCCCTCTTGCAGGTCATGTGAATCTCGCAAATTTGCGTAGATGTATATGTTTTTCCGGATCTGAACTTTTATCCTGGTGTTATTTTACGTGTCATAGCTCACTAAGAGCAATGGTGGAAATTTTAATCCCCATTTAAATTTCCTAAAATCACGGGAGTTTGGCAGAAAGTGTTAATTTTGCCTCATTGCATAAACAGATACTTATGAATGGTTGTCAAATGAATCATTTGCGGGAGTTGGAAGCCGAATCAATCTTTGTAATCCGGGAAGTAGCTGCCCAGTTTGAAAGACCGGTACTGTTGTTTTCCGGAGGCAAAGACTCTATCGTAATGTTTTATTTGTCCCGCAAGGCTTTTTGGCCGGCAAAGGTGCCTTTTCCTCTGATGCATATAGATACCGGACATAATTTCCCTGAGACCCTGGAATTCAGAGATCAGCTTATGAAAAAAACCGGGGCAAAATGTCTTGTGCGATATGTGCAGGATACCATTGATCAGGGAAAAGTAGTGGAGGAAACCGGACCCGGTGCCAGCAGGAATATTTTGCAGACCGTTACTCTGCTGGATGCCATCGAAGAGTTTAAATTCGATGCTGCCATGGGAGGAGGGAGAAGAGATGAAGAAAAAGCCAGAGCCAAGGAGCGGTTCTTTTCCCACCGCGATGTTTTCGGACAATGGGACCCCAAGAACCAACGTCCCGAATTATGGAACCTTTTTAATGGTCGGAAAAAAATGGGGGAACATTTCAGGGTATTTCCCCTAAGCAACTGGACGGAGATGGATGTGTGGCAGTATATCTATATGGAAAATATCGAGATACCCGGACTTTATTTTACCCACGAACGGGAAGTGTTTAACCGGGACGGTGTATGGTTGGCTACGGCTCCGTTTATGGAACTTAAAAAGGGAGAAGTGCCTGTGGTGAAAAAAGTCAGATGCCGAACTATCGGAGATATAACCAATACCGGGTTGACCCTCTCCGAAGCACATACTTTAGAGGACATTATCCGGGAGGTAGCGGTCACGAGGACCACGGAAAGAGGTGCAAGATTTGATGACAAACGCTCGGATTCAGCCATGGAAGACCGGAAGAAGGAAGGGTACTTTTAGAAGGATGAAGGATGAACAGCAAAACACGAACTCAGAATCTTTTACGAGGAACTAAGAATAGCGAAAATATTATTAACAACTTCATGATGATACCCCGTCTGCTTGCAGCGGGGAGATTCCTTGTGCTTGGGTTTTCCAGGCTCTGAACCAGAACCATTAACTACAAACATTATGTCAGATTTGACAGATGGATATCTCAACATGCAGTTACTCCGGTTTACCACAGCCGGAAGCGTGGATGACGGAAAAAGTACCCTCATCGGGCGGTTGCTATATGACAGCAAGGCCATCTTCGAGGATCAGTTGGAGGCCATTGAGCGTGCCAGCGAACGGGCCGGAGCAGAAGAAGTAAATCTGGCCCTGCTAACTGACGGCTTACGTGCCGAGCGGGAGCAAGGTATTACGATAGATGTGGCTTATCGATATTTTGCCACACCCAAAAGGAAATTTATCATTGCTGACACCCCGGGCCATGTGCAATATACCCGCAATATGGTTACAGGAGCTTCCACGGCCAATGCGGCGGTAATCCTGGTGGATGCCAGACACGGTGTGCTGGAACAAACCATCCGTCACGCCTACATCGCCAGCCTCCTCAGGATTCCTCATCTAATCGTTTGTGTAAATAAGATGGATCTCGTGGGTTTCAGCGAGAAGGTTTTTGAAGATATTCAGACTCAGTTTAATAAACTGACCGGTAAGCTGGATATTCATGATGTCAGATTTGTACCCATAAGTGCCAAATATGGCGATAATGTGGTGGACCGCTCGGAGCGTATGCCTTGGTATAACGGGCCAACGCTGATGTACCTGCTGGAGACCATCCATATAGGAAGTGATTATAATCATACCTTACAGCGTTTTCCTGTTCAGTATGTGATCCGACCCCAAAGCGATAAGTATCATGATTTCAGGGGTTATGCAGGTAGAATAGCCAGTGGCTTTTTCAAGCCGGGAGATCCGGTAAAAGTGTTGCCTTCCGGACTTACAAGTCATGTTAAGACCATTGAAATAATGGATAAAAAACTGGATGTTGCTTTTTCTCCTCAGTCGGTGCTGATGACATTGGAAGATGATATTGATATCAGCCGGGGGGATATGATCGTGGGTGAGAACAAGGCACCGCAGACCGGAGATGAGATCGATCTGATGTTATGTTGGCTGAATGAAACCCCTATGCGACTGGGCGGAAAATATCATCTAAAACATACCACAAACGATCTGCGGTGCATGATAACAGATATGGCATACAAGATAGATATTAATACTCTGGATCATATCTGTGATGATAAGACATTGGGCCTTAATGAGATTGCCAGGGTGCGGATTAAAACAACAAAATCTCTTTTCTACGATTCTTACCGCCTCAACCGTATTACAGGTAGTCTTATTCTCATTGACGAAGCCACCAACAATACAGTAGGAGCAGGAATGATAATTTGAATGAGGAAGGTTAATTGGCAACTGCCAAACGTGAAAATATTTCGTCAATTATCGTTTATCGATCGTCGTTCTAATGATTTCTTTATGATCAAATGCCAGCTCCGGCAGGTTATCCAGCGGAAACCACCGGGCTTTGCCGGCATCATCCCCTGCTACAGGTTCGACACATTTTTTCAGACGGGTTAAATATACGGCGGTAATGGTCCTCCCTCTGGGATCCCGGTCGGGTTTATCAAACATGCCGGCGAAAGTCATGTTTCCTGCTACGATGCCGGTTTCTTCCTGTAACTCACGTCGGGCAGTATCCTCCAACTGTTCGTTCTCATCCATAAACCCGCCGGGAAGGGCCCATTTTCCCTTGTAAGGATCGTGAGCCCGTTGTATCAGAAGGATGAACGCCCGACCTTCTTTTTTGCAAAGAACAATGCTGTCGGCAGTGACCGATGGCCGCGGGTATTTGTAAGTAAACATTACCGTATCATTCTTTTGTTTCTTCTTTCCCGGTGAAGCCTGCGCAGATTTTTTCTTTGTTTGATTAGCATAATGACGAAAATAAGAAGAAGGATAAAGATGGCGATCGTCAGGTAAAGGACCGGTTGAAAAGCTTCTCGGTAAGCCTGCAGGCTGAGGGTGTCTGTGTTATTCATGGAATGGATCTTTTAGGAGTAGAAGTTTATGGGTATATTTTCCTTTTTTCTCATCATAAATACCATGATGATCTAGCCGGTCGATACGGACCCTCCCCGAAGCATGAATGATCTTGTGATCGGGCAGGACAATACCTACATGGGTGATCTTGTCTTCTTCATCGCCAAAAAAAGCCAAATCTCCGGGTTGAGCCTTTTCCGTAAAAGGAATATCTTTTCCGATCCTGCTCTGTTGAGAAGCATCCCGCGGGAGATGATATCCGTTGATCCGGAAAATTGTCTGTACAAAACCGGAACAGTCAAACCCGCAAGAAGAAAGACCGCCCCATAGGTAAGGAACGCCGGTGAAATTATGAGCATATTCGGTGAGGGATAAACGGTCTTTGGCTTTCCCTTCTTCGAGATGAATACCTGGCAATTTGAAAACAATATCACCAACCTGACAAGTGTTTTTTTTCTTATCCCAGAAAGGTAACCGGGCACCCTCCGGCAGACGACGTATGCCATCGGCAGGATCATCCGTGCTGGCTAAAACCATGCTGTCAATGATTATAACGGGCTCCCTGGCAAGCGCATTGAATTGCTTCTCCGAAATGGGAACAAACGAACTCTCCGTGATCCATCCCTCATAATCATCCCACCATCTTTTTATCTTGTACCATTCATTAATCTGATCCAGTATCGTAAAGGTATCTCCAAATAAAAGCTCAGTTATCATTTCAGACCGGTGGGAGGGTTGTTTCCGTACAGGGATGACCGAAAGAGGAATGATTCCATATTTTTTCATGATGACTGAGTTTTATTGCCGTTCACTTCAAAATTATTAAATATTCAGTTTCTTTTATCATAATGGAAAGAATAATAAAATATTTTTCCGGGATTATGTGAGAAAAAAACGTATCACGGATAATTTATATAAATTTGTCAACATTATGAACTTTCCGGTTGAAGGGAAGGATATGTTTTGATGGGCATAATTTTGTATAAATGAAGAATATCATTTCTTATTTAAGAGCCAATACAAAGGGAATCCTTAGGATACTGTATCTTATTGCCACCATAATCATCATTGTTTATCTTTTTCCCAGGGAGGGTAAATTCCGATATGAGTTTCAGAGGGGAAAACCCTGGCTGCATGAAGATCTATATGCTCCTTATGATTTTCCGGTATATAAAACCATGGAAGAACTACAGGCGGAAAAAGACAGTATTCTAAAGGATTTTAAACCTTATTTTAAGCTGGATACGAATGTCGTCATAAACGAGATCGAGAAATTACGTAAAAATTTTGATGAAAAATGGGAAAACTTCATCCGGAAACACTATGATCCTAAACAGGAATCAGCCGGGAATACCTGGAAAGAGAAAATGATCCTCCGGGAGAAGGAACAGTTGTACAGGATTACTTCCGGTATGCTTCTCAATCTATATAATCATGGTATTGTAGAGGTGGCAGATGCATTTACCCGTGACAGCAATCCCTCCTCAACGATTGTGATCCTACGGGGAAATATTGCCGAACAGACGGACACTACCTCTGTATTTACCCTTAAAACAGCCTATGAATATTTGAAAAAACATACCAATGGTATACCTCTTACTATGTTTAGAGATCAGGGAAATGTCCGGGAGTTTCTGACAGAATTGAACCTGAATGATTATGTGGAACCCAACTTATTCTATGATCGGGAAGCTTCACAAAAGGTCAAGGAAAGCATGATTTCAGGACTCTCTCTGACAAGAGGAATGGTACAAAGAGGAGAACGTATTATTTCGAGAGGAGAGATCGTGAATGCACATACATACCAGATCCTGGAATCATTGAAGATTGAGTATGAGAAACGTCTTGGGGCTTCCGCCAACCATTTGCTCGTCCTCTTAGGGCAGTTTTTGTTAGTGACCGTCATCCTGCTGATGTTATTTCTGTTTTTAATGTATTTCAGGACTTATATTTTTGCTCACAGCAAGGATATGCTCTTTATATTTTTCCTGCTTATCATATTTGTGGGATTGTCACGATGGATTATCTCAAATCCCACACTGAGTTATTATCTGATTCCTTTGGCCATAGTTCCTATTATCATTCGTACATTCTATGATGCCAGGCTGGCATTGTTTATTTATATGATCCTGCTGATGATCGTCGGATTTTTTGCTCCCAATTCATTTGAATTTGTTTTCATGAATTTTATTGCCGGTATCATAGCTATTATATCTCTGACAAATATTTACCGGAGGAATAAATTTATCATGTCTGCTGTAATGGTATTTATTAGTTATTCGATTGTTTATCTGGGCTATACCATGATCCAGGAAGGCAGTCTGGAAAATATGCACTGGATGAATTATATCTGGTTCTCCGGAAACGCTTTTCTTGTACTTTTATCTTTTCCGTTGGTGTATATATTCGAAAAAACATTTGGTTTTTTGTCGGATGCCACACTGGTTGAACTGGCCGATACCAACCAGCCTTTATTGCGTGAGCTGGCCGAAAAAGCTCCTGGTACTTTCCAGCACAGTCTGCAGGTTGCCAACCTTGCTGAAGAGGCTGTTAGGATTATAGGGGGAAACCAATTGCTTATTCGTGCCGGAGCTCTGTATCATGATATTGGAAAAATGATAAACCATGTATATTTTACTGAAAATCAAAGAGAGGGGATGAATCTTCATGAGGAGCTGTCTTTTAAGGAAAGTGCCGCTATTATTATCGGCCATGTGACTAAAGGAGTAGAGATAGCCCGGAAACATAACCTGCCGAAGCAGATTACGGATTTTATTCGTACTCATCATGGAACCACTAAGGTGCAATATTTCTATCGGAATTATATCCATAAATATCCGGATAAATCCTCCGAGGTGGTAGATTTTACTTATCCGGGGCCCAAGCCTTTTACCAGGGAGATGGCAATACTGATGATGGCTGATTCTGTGGAAGCGGCTTCGCGTAGCCTGAAAGATTATTCGGAAGATATTCTTGGAAAACTGGTAGAAGATATTATCGATTATCAACTCAGGGAAGGCCAGTTTAATGAAGCGCCGATTACCTTCAGGGATATTTCTAAAATAAAGGAAATATTCAAAAACCGACTGACAAATATTTATCATGCCCGGATAGAATATCCCAAATTCAACGAAGAATAATAATAAAACCGGTTCCCGAGTCTCTCAGTCTCTTTCTTGCTCCATCATTCTTCACTTTCCCGTAAATCTATCACTTCAACACCGGGATGATTTGCTTTACGGAACCTGAAAGTAGAGGGTTTGACTTTTATATGGGGTTCTGTTTTTTCGATGCGGACAATATACTGTATGCCGTCTTTTCCAAAGAAACGTGCGGAATGAAGATTTCCCGTGGTCTTGTCTATTTGAAGCCGGATACGGGAATAATTTTCTTTGAGATCCACCGGGTATAGATCTACTACCTGGAGTTCTTTTTCATTTATTTTGTTGATACCAACGAAACGATACCGGAACCTCAATCGGTAATCTGAAAAAAGTTGTTCAGGGTGGGCCAAAAAAGAATGGTCTTCCGGATCGGGGTTAAGGACGTTTACTTCATTCACGTCCGGCATATAGTTCCAAGTCGTCTCTCCATCAAAAAAGATTTCCGAATCTCCTGTTTTCAGATGATATTTCCTTCCCTGTAATGTCAGTACCCCCGTGAAAGAATTCTTAGAGTTATCCTGCAAGTTGATGGCCGTAAAATGAAAGGTGACCCTGAAAGGTTCAGAAGCCTTGGTTTGTTCCGATAAGCGGTTTAGTATTTTTTCCGCTTTCGGATCTTCTTGCGACATCACCGGAAAGAACCATATTAGGATAAGAAAAAAAGAAAAAATATATTTATATTTCATAATCAATTACAAACTATTTTAATCTCCCTAAACTCCCAACTCTTAACCCTCAACTCCACATCCCTTATCCCATGTCTCTCAAGAACTGTTCCAAAGTATATTCATCTGGTATCAACACCTGTCGCGCCTTACTGCCTTCGTAAGGTCCGACTATTCCGGCAAATTCCAGTTGATCAATGATCCTGCCGGCACGGTTGTAACCAATGGAAAGTTTCCGTTGTATCAGGGATGTTGATCCCTGCTGGTGTTGTACCACCAGGCGGGCAGCATCTTCAAAGAGAGGATCTTTTTGTTTCATGTCCATTTCATTGGCTCCGCCATTTTCTTCGCCTGTATACTCCGGCAGGAAGAACGGCATAGGATAGCTTTGTTGGGAGGCAACATATTCAGTGATGGCCTCAACTTCCTCGGTATCAATATAGGCACATTGTATACGCGTCAGGTCGCTTCCCGAGCCGATGAGCATATCACCGCGACCTACCAGTTGATTGGCACCCGGACTGTCGAGGATGGTTCGTGAATCGATCATGGCCGTGACCTTGAAGGCAATACGTGTGGGGAAGTTTCCCTTAATAGTCCCTGTGATGATGTTGGTGGTAGGCCGCTGGGTGGCGATAACCAGGTGAATACCTACGGCCCGGCCCATCTGCGCCAGTCTGGTAAGCGGAAACTCTATGTTTTTTCCTGCTGTCATGATCAGATCGGCGAACTCGTCAATAACCAGGACAATGAATGGCATAAAACGATGACCTTTTTCCGGATTGAGCCTGCGGGACTTGAATTTTTCATTATATTCATTGACAAAACGCACATGGGCGGATGTGAGCAGGTCATAACGCTGGTCCATTTCAATGGTTAGAGAGTTCAAGGTGTTGATTACTTTATCCGTATCCGTGATGATAGTATCTTCGGCATCTGGCATCATGGCCAGATAGTGTTTTTCCAGCTTGGAATACAACGCCAGCTCTACCTTTTTGGGATCCACAAAAATGAATTTTAATTCGGCCGGATGCTTTTTATACAATAGGGAAGCAATGATCACGTTTAATCCCACAGATTTTCCCTGTCCTGTGGCTCCGGCTACCAGCAGGTGAGGAGCTCTTGCCAGGTCGAATACATAGGGACTGCCTGAAATAGTACTACCTAGCGCCACAGGTAGGTCATAATTAGCATCCTGAAAGGCACGGGAAGTAATCATGGATTTCATAGATACAATATCCGGATGAAGGTTTGGCACTTCAATGCCTATGGTTCCATGGCCTGGTATGGGAGCGATGATCCTGATCCCTAAAGCAGAGAGGCTCAGAGCTATGTCATCTTCAAGATTTTTAATCTTCGAAATGCGTATCCCGGGGGCCGGGACGATTTCGTACAAGGTGACGGTAGGACCTATGGTGGCCTTTATCTTGTCTATGCGAATCTTGTAATTGGCCAGGGTCTCTACG
This sequence comes from Bacteroidota bacterium, assembly GCA_011374625.1. Taxonomy (GTDB): domain Bacteria; phylum Bacteroidota; class Bacteroidia; order Bacteroidales; family VadinHA17; genus DRPN01. The sequence goes on along the minus strand of DRPN01000002.1, from coordinate 2,260 downwards.
ATTTTATTCTTGTTGTTCAGCAACTCCTCCTTGCTGACCTTTGAGTTGCCCGTTTCATGATCTTTCAACAACTGTATGGGGGGCATACGATAACCTGATAGTTCAAGTGTCGGGTCATAGCGGCCGGCAGGTTTATTGCTGATCTGACTCTCAGACAACCGATCTTCTCCGGGATATCTGTGTTCTATAGTTAATTCGACCTCATCTTCATCCTTTCCCGCATAACCTGCTTTGACAGAAGACTCTTCTCCTTTTTCAAGATTGATTTTCTCACCCAGAGATATGGGAACTTCCTCTTGTGTTTTTTCTTTCATTTGGTTTTCATCTTTATCAATGGGAATGTCAGCATCAATGCTTCCCCCATTTTCTCTATTGGAGTCGGGATAAGGAATTTTCTTTCTCGGTTTGAAAATCGGAATATGGAAATAATACAGGATGAAAACGGTATCTAAAAATATCAACAGAAAAGCATTTCCGATTTTCCCGAGAAGGCTGTTCAGCCATTCTATGGTAAAATAACCGAAAGATCCTCCTAAACCGCTACCCAGATAGACGTTCGAACTGCCAAGAATGTAAGAGATGGTGAATGATCCCAAAATGGTGGTAAAAAATAAAAATCGGAAGACTTTTCCCAAGGGAGCCGTTCTGATCTTAAAAAAACGAATGCCTGTGTCCAGTATAAAAAGAGGTATTGTGAATGAAAATATACCGAACCATTTGTTGATTAGAAGATAGGATAGATATGCTCCTGTTTTTCCGGCCCAGTTGTGGACTGTCACCGAAGTGCCTGAAAAAACTTTTCCATACTCGAAACTCTGATCTGCTTTCCAGGTGAAAAAATAGGAAATCAGGGCAAAGATCAGATATAACCCGAACAGAATAAGAAAAAATCCGGTAATGAACCGAATCCGGTCATCCTGAAAGAATCCGGATTTATTGTTTTTTCCTTTCCTGCGGACAGATGGGCCTTTTGTTTTCTTTCTTTTCACGTTCCCTGCAATTTTATCTTACAATACAAAATAACGAAACACAATCGGAATGATAAAAAGATTTTTAGGGTTTTATTATTTAATGTGGATAAGTGTTTCTGAGATTGGGAGGAAATCACGTTTACTCCATTAATTTATTGAGGATATCCTCAAGTTGTTGTTTGGAAACTTTGATGTACCCTTTTCTGGTAGCAAAATATTTTTCATCCACATCTTTGAAATAGATTTCCGTGGCATTAAGTTTTATTTTTAATTTACTAAGATGGAGATAAAACTCCAGCAAAACCCCGTTGATATCACTGTATGGTGTGGCACGGTTAGGATTTTTTATCGGGATATCCGTTGTGTAATACACAGGTATAGGAACACTTTTACCGGGAAGGATTACATAAGCTTCCCTGGCCGAATATCCGCATATCTCCTTGTTATGCTTCCCCGGCCTGATATTGAGTTTCGGGATCATGCCAAAACCTGCAGCCGGTTCGTTAAACTTTCCTTCATAATAAAATTTCTTATCCAATACATTTAAATAAGTAATGTTGGTTTTCTTTTTCACATTGATGACATTGCAGATATTGAACAAACCAAAAAAACCGTCGATTTCCATGGCTGTGTTATCATTCTTAAAGAATATAGTCAATTTTTTGGGAAGCAGGTCCGTGCTGAACTTCTCAATATCATTTTCCAGATATGTTATGGTATAAATAATTTCACCCTCTTTTTCATTGGGAAGGGCAGTTTTCTTACAGCTCTGAGGGAAAAAAAGAAGAGCCGTAAGAACTATCAACACATATTTTTGTCTAAAATTTAACATTTTTAGGTTACGAAGATAATAAAGTTAAAAAAAAACATCAGTTTTATGTAAAAAAGTTGACATTATTTATCAAAAAAAGTTGCTTGCTTTTTGTAATAGTAAAAAATTATTTCATATTATTTTTTAATTATTAGTGGCACATAATGCTTTTGGAAATGCTGTGAGGACATAGTATTTTTATATCAGGGATAATCCCGTAATTGATTGAAATAAATGTTATGTTTCCTCTGAAAAAATTTATGTAGGTTTGTAATCCTGAAAATAATGGTTGGATAATTATGGGAAAGTTAGCGGTCATCGCGTTGGGTGGAAATGCATTGCTCAGGGACAATCAGGTTGGGACAATTGAAGAGCAGGAACAGAATACTACCAAAACGTTGGAAAATATTATTTTTTTGTTGCGGGAGAGCTATGATCTGGTTTTAACCCATGGCAACGGTCCGCAGGTGGGAAATAT
>DRPN01000183.1 GCA_011374625.1 Bacteroidota bacterium | reverse complement strand
GATAAACGATTTGGCGGAATCCTGGTATTCATAAGAGCGTGTACTTACCTGCAGATAAAAAGCAATGTCTTTCCAGGATCCTCCGCGGATAACTTTTCTTTTCATCACAGAGGATTCGTCAGGTCGGGCATTGTATTTATAATCCGGATTCATGTCATGGATGAACATGTAAGCGGATTCATCGTAAGCACTGCTGGTCCATTCGGCTACATTCCCGGCCATGTCGTATAATCCGAATTCATTGGGTTCATATGATCCAACCTTGTTGGTAACCAGGGCTCCGTCATCAATATAATTTCCCCGAAGGGGTTTGAAGTTAGCCAGGAAACATCCCTTATCGTTACGGGTATAAATGCCTCCCCAGGGATACATGGAGAGTTCCAGACCACCACGGGCGGCATATTCCCATTCTGTTTCCGTCGGCAACCTGTATTCCTGAACAAAATACCTTCCTTCACCAGCCAGAAAATCATTGAGGTATTTGGTGCGCCATATGCTGAATGCGTTGGCTTGTTTCCAGGTCACTCCTACAACAGGATAATCATAGAACGAGGGATGCCAGAAATACATATTTGTCCAGGGTTCATTATAGGAATAGGTAAAATCGCGTATCCACACCAGGGTATCGGGATAGCAGGGTACCTGATCATGAAAGATAAAAGAAGAACGATCCTGGATGGGAACTTTTTCGCCTTTCTGATTAAACACTTCTCCGTGATAACTTTGGGTTTTATAATCCCAGCTATTGGAAGTTTTGGCTGCCTGCTTCAGGTCGATCCAAAAATAGGCATAAATCAATTTTCTGGGATCGATCTGCTTACGACCAAAAAAACGTTCATTTGGAGGATAATACATTTCTTCAACCACATTCTTGATATCCTCGTTCTTCATATCAATTTTTGTTTCCCAATCAATAACAGGAGGATCGTATTCATCTCCGTTTTCATCTACTTTGAAAAAGCCTTCGATTCCGGCTTCTCCCAGTTTATATCTGATGATGGAATCTCTCACATAGTTGATAAATTGCCTGTACTCACTATTAGTGATTTCGGTTTCATCCATCCAGAAAGCATCAACAGTAACCGTCTTGCTGGCCGAGTTCATAGCCCAGCTTATGTCCTGGTCACTGGGACCAATATTAAAACTTCCCTGGGGAATAAAAACCATGCCCAGTGGTTCCGGTTCAAAATATTTCCTTTTGGTTTGCACTCCTACCAGCTCTCCGTTATAAGAGCTACCACAACCGCTTAGAATAAAAGCGATAACTAAACCAATAAAGACAATTTTTTTCATAACACAACTTTAATTGATACTGCAAGTAAAATAAAATTTCCCAAAAATCATAAAAAACGAATACTTTTATATCTTTTAGCCACATGATCAAAACTAATATTAAAACAATATTTTAGCATTAATTCATGAGTGCCGCCAGTATTTTTTCGAATATCTGAAGTTGGGAAGTCATATGAGTAACCTATTTTTAAACCATTGAACAATTGTAGTCCCGCCAATATTACTAATGCATCCCCTGTTCTGTAAGAAACGCCGGCCCATAATTTTTTATTGTATAACAGGTTTGTATTAATCGTTATCTGTGTAGCTTTCCCATCAGATTGCAGGAAAAAAGAAGGTAAAAGTTCAAAAACAGGATTAGACAATCTCAGGTCATATCCTCCGGTGATGTAATAATGCCGTGCCATAAAAGGAGTCCCCTTGTTAAATTTGAAATCGGGTTGGTTGATATGGGTAGAAGAGATGCCTACATAGAAATCTTCAGTACTGTAAAATAATCCCAGACCCATGTCAAAAGCCACAAAGCTTTCCTTATTTTCCGGTATCAGGGGGTCTCCGCTGACAGGAGTGTGATAGTCGCTAGAAGGAATTTTCCAGGTAGGATCAAGAGCTTTGTTAAAGAAACCTATGTTCAGTCCTATCCCAAGCGTTCCTTTTCCAAGATCCAGGCGGTAAGCATAAGTTCCCGCAATGCTAAGATTCTTTTCAAACCCCAGTAGATCATTGCCAATGAATAGACCTACGCCGCTGGATATCTTAAAGGGGTTCACGGCAGCATCTGCATAAAAAACGGTGGTGGTTGGAGCCCCTTCAAAGCCGACCCATTGCTGCCTGGCTGAGGCAGTGGCGCAGATACCGCCACTGTTGCCGGCATATCCCGGGTTATAAATCAGTTTATTGAACATAAACTGACTGTTTTGCGGGTCTTGTTGTCCAAGGATATTCATACAAACTCCGATAATGAGAATACTTATGCTAATAATTTTTTTCATCCACCTTGTAATCAACAAATTAATCTCAATTTTATTTTTTTAATTGATAGGATTTTAACCAAAAGTAAAATAAACAAAAATATTATAATTAGACAAATCTATCCACACTTCACTGTTAATAAGTTGACCATTAACAATGTTTACCTTTATACTTGATTTCAAAAAAAAAAGTTACCGGATTATAAAAAAAGTTTTCTACTGATAGAATGAGATTTATTAAACTTGGGGTAAATATCATTGTTTGAAAAAGTCCAACCATCTTTCGGGGATTTCCTGCTTGCCGGCCATTTGATAATCCTGATATGAGCACGCCTTCCATTGGGTTCTTTGTTCATAGGGTGTTTTGATCCACCATCGGTCGGTCTGATTGCTTTTCAAAAAAGTCAGCTTAAATTCGCTGTCCGCGAGGCTTACGATATATTGGGTGAATTTTTCATCAGCTGGGTTGGGTGTCTCTATGGTCTTTTGAGAGAAAGCATCAGCAAAATACCATATGATCTGTGCTGCCAGGTGTGAGGTCTGATTCCGGTTATCCAGCAGGGGATTGACTTCGGTAATCAAAAATACGGAGATGTGGTCACTTAAACCGGAGAAACGTGCCATTTGGCACATTTCCATGCCGCTGAATCCATTGGGGGAGGTATTGAAAGTGCCTGGAGCATCACTTTGGCGTACAGCTGAAATATCAAAACTGTGGATAAGGGCATCCCGGAAAAATGGTTCAAAATATTTCATGTCAGACCGTACCTTTCCAAGCCGGAAAGAATAATGGCCGCGTTTACGGAGCTTCTCCAAGTCATTAAAACCTGTCATGTATTCCTGGTGTCCCAGGTTGGTGTAATGAATGCCGGGGGTTTTTCTTTTAATGATTTTTTCCAGCCAGTTGTCAGAAGAAAATTTCTTCGTACTCTTGTCAAGGTCGAGCCGGGCATCCACCGTAACCATTTCTGATTCTTTTTTTAATTTCATCAGCGCTTCATAACATCCATAGGTAATGTCCTGTGTGCCGCCCATGATTACCGGTACGACATGATTCTCTAATAAATTAATCACAATGTCCCGTATGCCGAAGTAAGTATCTGCGGGGGTTTTCCCAAGACGCATATTTCCCAAATCGATAATTTTAATTTTATTCCGTATTCGACTCAGGGAATAAAATATTTGTCTGATATGATCCGGTGCCGTTGAGGCTCCTTTATTCTGCGAATTCCGATCCTCGGGGATTCCTAAAAGAGCAATATCAAAACCCGGGAGATTAGATATAGGCCGGTTAGGAGTATGGATCACAAGCTTTTTTACCATTTCATCCCCGGGACGAACATTTCGTATCAGAGGTTTTTGAATACTAACCGGATCGAAGTAATCATTTAAATCCATGGTCCAGGAACTTTATTTGTTTTTCTTTTTTTTAGCTTCTGATATAAGCTTCAAACAGTCTTCATAGGTAAGATCTCCCGGTGTAATTTTTTTAGGAATACGAAAATTGTTTTTTTTGTATTTAATATAAGGGCCCCAGCGTCCGTTTAGTATCTGCAGATCGGGGTGCTTATCAAAGGTTTTTATTACCTTTTTCTTTTCATTCTCTCTTTTTTCCCGAATGACAGCAATGGCTTTTTCTTCATCAATGGTAAGAGGATCTTCGGACGGTGGAATGGAATAGAACTTATTGTCATGGCGGATATAAGGGCCGAATCTGCCTATGCTGGCTACCATTTCCTTTTCTTCAAAAGTGCCAATGGTTCTGGGGAGTTTGAACAGGTCGAGTGCTTCCTCCAGTGTGATGGTTTCAATTAGCTGGCCTTTCCTGAGGGTGGCATATTTGGGTTTCTTATCTTTTTCTCCACGACCTATCTGAACCACCGGGCCGTATCTTCCGATTTTGACAAGAACTTCTTCCCCAGTGGTTGGGTCTTTGCCCAGTACCCTTTCGCCGGTATGTTTACGAGTGATTTTTTCGGTAGATTCCACTTTGGGATGGAATTCATCATAAAAACGTTTGATCATACGTGTCCAGTTGAGTTTTCCCTGGGCAATCGCATCAAACTGTTTCTCAACGGTAGCGGTAAAATTGTAATTGAGGATATCTGCAAAGTGTTCCATCAAAAAATCGTTGACCAGTATGCCTATGTCGCTGGGGTAAAGTTTGTTTTTTTCCTTGCCTATGGTTTCCTTTAGTGTTTTTTCAACGATGTGATCCTGATTTTCTTTCAGGATCAACCGGGTGACGTTTCTTGTTACTCCTGGACGGTCCTCCTTCATCACATAACCCCGTTGCTGAATGGTGGTAATAGTAGGGGCATAGGTGGAAGGCCGTCCGATACCTAACTCTTCAAGCTTACGTACCAGCATGGCCTCACTATACCGTGGCGGAGGCTGGGAGTATTTTTCGGAGGCATTAATTTCTTTATACTTCAAAGGTGTTCCCGATTCAATCGGCGGCAGGTACACCTGTTCTCTTTTTTCAAAATCATCCTTATTGGAGTAAACTTTCAGAAATCCATCAAACTTAACTACTTCTCCGGTAGCTATGAAATACTTATCAGATCCTTCCGGAGCAATGGTTATAGTGGTTTTTTCAATCAGGGCATCTTCCATCTGGGAAGCGATGGTACGTTTCCAAATCAGTTCGTAAAGACGTTGCTCAGCCTTTGAACCGGGAATAACTTCTCTGTTAAGGTAGGTAGGACGGATGGCCTCGTGTGCTTCCTGGGCTCCTTTCGTTTTTGTTTTGTAATTTCTGGTTTTTGCATATTTCTCTCCGAAAAGTTCTGTAATTTTATTGTGGGAAGTGTTTAGTGCCAGAGAAGAAAGGTTGACTGAATCGGTACGCATGTAAGTAATAAAACCAGCTTCGTAAAGCCGCTGTGCCAAGGACATGGTGTAGGACACGGAATATTTCAACCGTCGGCTGGCTTCCTGTTGCAGGGTGGAAGTGGTAAAAGGAGGTGGTGGAGTTCGTTTCAGCGGTTTTTTCGACACATCAATTATCGTAAAGGTTTTTCCCTTGATCGATTCGAGAAATTCCTCGGCCTTTTTCCGTGAAGAGAATTTTTCATTGAGATCGGCTTTCAGCAGATAAATCTTTTGATCCTGTGTCAGATAAAATTCTCCCGAAAGCCGGTAATAGGATTGTAATTTGAATTGGTGGATTTCCCTTTCCCTTTCCACGATAAGTCGTACTGCCACGGATTGCACACGACCGGCCGAGAGGGCAGGTTTAACCTTTTTCCAGAGTATCGGGGATATCTCAAATCCTACGAGGCGGTCCAGAATGCGTCGGGCCTGCTGAGCATTGACCAGATTGAGGTTGATCGTCCGAGGGGTGGTGATGGCCTCTTTAATGGCAACCGGCGTGATCTCGTGAAATACAATTCTCTTTGTTACCTCCGCAGGTAGTTCCAACACCTCCGACAAATGCCAGGCAATGGCTTCTCCTTCCCGATCCTCATCAGAAGCCAACAAAACATGCCGTGCATTTTTTACTGCTTTCTTAAGTTCCCGGACAACTTTCTTTTTTTCATCCGGTATCACATATTCCGGTTTGAAATCATGCTCGATGTCAATGCCCAGATTTTTCTTTGACAGATCACGAATGTGTCCGAAACTGGACTTGACCTTATACTCTTTTCCCAGTATCTTTTCTATGGTTTTGGCCTTTGCCGGGGATTCTACTATGATCAGATTCTCTTTTTTTTCCATACTATACAAAAAACCTCTACGTTTTAAATTGCTGCAAAGTAAATTAATAACTACAGTAACATCAAACTTTATTGTTTATTATTTACTATTTTTGGCAAATTAGATTAATGAATATTTATGAACACAGGTAATTCAGGGGGTAAAGACAAAAAATATATAATCTTATTCTGGATAATTTATGTATTACCCATTGTTACGGTAGGAGTAATTTTCGTTTTGATATCCAACGGAAAGCTGGGAAAAATGCCTACATTTGAGGAGCTGGAAAATCCTGAAAGAAACCTGGCCTCAGAGGTGTTCTCAGATGACGGGAAATTACTGGGGAAATATTATATCCAGAACAGGGTCTGGACAGAATATGATAAAATATCTCCTTTTCTTGTAGATGCACTGTTAGCAACTGAGGATGTGCGATTTTATCAACATTCGGGGATTGATATCCGGGGTTTGGGACGTGTATTTGTAAAAACCTTTTTATTGAGACAGGAGCAGTCCGGAGGAGGAAGTACAATCACCCAGCAACTCGCAAAGAACCTGTTTCCCAGGGATACGTCAAGGACTCATTTTGCCCTTGTCCGTATGGCAAAACTGATACTGACAAAATTCAAGGAATGGGTGACTGCCGTCAAACTGGAGCGTTCCTATACCAAAGAGGAGATCATTACCATGTACCTTAATATATTTGATTTTCTTTACCAGGCTGTAGGGATTCATTCGGCTGCGGATATTTATTTTCAGACCACTCCGGATTCTCTGACATTGGAACAGGCAGCCATGCTGGTGGGAATGGTTAAAAATCCTGCTTATTATAATCCTGTCCGAAGACCTGAAATAACGTTGAAGAGAAGGAACATTGTGTTGTCTCAGATGGTAAAATATGGATATCTGGACAAGGCCACCTATGATTCGGTAAAACAACTGCCCCTGGAAGTGCACCTGAAAGTGGAAAGTCATAATCTCGGGCCGGCGCCTTATCTCAGGGAATACCTCCGCACAACGATGACGAAGTCCTTTCCTGAAAGGGAATACTTTTTTACTGATGAACAATACCAGGAAGCTTTGTACCAATGGAATAATAATCCTTTATACGGGTGGTGTTCCAAAAACAAGAAACCTGATGGGGAAAATTACAACATTTATAAAGATGGGTTAAAAATCTATACAACCATTAACTATACGTTTCAAAAGTATGCAGAAGAGGCAGTCCGGGAGCATCTGGGGGGAGAATTACAAGATGCGTTTTTTGAAAATGTCAAACATTACAGACATCCTCCGTTTTCCGACGATCTCACCACCACACAAATCCGGAGCATCATGGAGCGTGCAATGCGGAGAACAGACCGTTACAGGTCGCTTAAGCGCAGAGGAGCTCCCATGGATACAATCATGAAGGTATTCAATACTCCTGTGCAGATGAAAGTGTTCTCCTGGAAAGGAATTGTTGATACCGTGATGTCACCGATGGACTCATTACGGTATTACAAATATTTTATACGGTCGGGATTGATGAGTTTTGATCCTCATACTGGCTATGTAAAAGCTTATGTGGGAGGACCTGACTTCCGGTTTTTCAAGTTTGACGCGGTGACAGCTCAAAAACGACAGGTAGGAAGCACCATCAAGCCTTTTTTATATACCCTGGCCATGCAAAACGGATATTCTCCTTGTTATAAGGTGCCTGATGTCCCGCAGACATTTAAGGATAATGATTCTGTTTGGATTCCAAAAAGCTCGGGCCGGAAAGATTTCTGGGGAAAAATGGTGACTCTGAAATGGGGCCTTGCCAACTCGGAAAACTATATCTCAGCCTGGCTGATGAAACAGTTCAATCCGCAATCGGTGATTGATATCATGAGAAAGATGGGTATACGCAGTCCTATTGATCCGGTCAATTCTATCTTTCTTGGCACTTCCGACCTCAGCCTGTATGAACTTACGGGAGCATACGGAACATTTGCCAATAAGGGTGTTTTTATACAACCGATATTTGTCACCCGGATTGAAGATAAAAACGGAAACGTGGTTGCTACGTTCCGGCCTTATTTCAATGAGGCCATTAGTGAAAAAGATGCTTATCTGATGATCAATCTGTTGGAAGGCGTGGTGAGGGAGGGAACGGCCATCAGGTTACGGTATAAGTATAAGTTGATGAATCCGATTGGAGGAAAAACAGGAACGACGCAGAACCATTCGGACGGATGGTTTATGGGGATCACCCCCAGTCTGGTGACAGGTGTTTGGAGTGGATGGGAAGACCGGTCTGTTCATTTTTCCACGTTACATCTGGGCCAGGGAGCCAATATGGCATTGCCGATCTTCGCTCTTTATATGAAAAAGATATATGCAGATCCACAATACGGGATCATGCAGACCGAGGATTTTGAAGCTCCGCAGAATTTCAATATTAATCTGAAATGCGATGAAGAGAACGGAAGCACACATACCTACGACTTCGATTTTTGACGGTACGGTTTACACGGGTTTCAGCAGACTATAAGGATAATCATTGTAACCGGTAATTCATGGGCCGGTTTCGGCAAAGACTTTTCGCAGGATCTCCGTTACACGTGCTTTGGGGTCGGTACGGATCAGTTTCTCTTCGTGTGCCAGTTTGGTAAACAACCCGTCAATGGTTTTTTCCGTAACATACTGGGGCAAGTCGGTTTCAACCTTTTTGGTAAAGGGTATTTTGTTGTAGGCAGTAGTTACCTTCTCCCAATTATCGGAAAGATGAGTTTGATGCAGTACCTGACTAATGTCGGGTTTATAGGCTACGACCAATTGTTGGTAGGTTTTCTTCCTGAAATATTCCGTTGCTGCGTTATCCGGGCCATTCAGTATCCCCAGGGCATCGGTAATGGTCATCTTCCTGATGGCGTCATAGAAAACAGGTCCAGCTTTGGATACCGCTTTTTCAGCGGCATGATTCATCTGTTCTATAAAATTGTCCAACATCGAATGAAGTCCCAGAGCACGCAATTTTTGTTCTACATATTCTACCTCCTGCGGAAACGGAATCTTTACTTCTTGATCCAGATAAAATCCATTCTCTCTGGCCAGGACCTTAATGGCATTGGTTGTGCCGACCTTCAGCGCCTCTTTTAGTCCCTGAACGATTTCATCTTTGGTAAGTCTTCCTGTAACAGGTACCTGAAGTTCCTGCAGAACATCACATTGGGTAAAAAGCAAAGAAACAGTCAATATAAGGGAAAAGAGATATTTTTTCATTTTTATCAGGTTTTTTGGTTAAATAAGTATTTTATGACCTCCTCCATTTTTTTTACGGGAATAATCGTCAATGGCATTTTCTGCAAGTTTAATTTTCGGGCATTGTATCCTGAAATCATCATTTTATTAAATCCCAGTTTAGCTGCTTCTCCGATACGTTGTTCTATACGTGCCACGGGTCTGACTTCTCCCGAGAGGCCGATTTCGGCAGCGAAAGCCATCGATTCAGGGACGGGTACGTCCAGATAAGAAGATAGGACAGATGCGGTCACTGCCAGGTCGATCCCCGGATCCTCGACTTTAAGTCCACCTGCGATATTGAGAAAAACATCTCTGGCCGAGAGCCTGAATCCGGCCCGTTTTTCGAGTACTGCCAGAAGCATGTGCAAGCGTCGAATGTCAAAACCTGTAGAGGTACGCTGAGGGGTTCCGTAAACCGCTGTACTGACCAGGGCCTGTGTTTCGATCAGGAAGGGCCGTATGCCGTCAATGGTGGAGGCCGTGGCAATGCCGCTGAGGGTGTCGTCGAGGTGGGAAAGAAGCAACTCGGAAGGGTTGGTGATCTCAGCCAGTCCGTTTTCCTTCATCTCGAAAAGAGCCAGTTCGGAAGTGGAGCCGAACCGGTTTTTCAATACCCGCAATATGCGGAAAAGAAATTTAGGATCTCCTTCGAAATGTAAAACGACATCCACGATATGCTCTAATATTTTGGGACCGGCCAGCGTACCTTCCTTGGTAATATGTCCGATCAGCAAAATGGGAATGCCGGTTTGTTTGGCTAAGGACAGAAATTTCCCGGCACATTCCCTGACCTGGGAGACACTGCCGGCAGATGATTCTATTTTTTCGGTGGTAATGGTTTGTATGGAATCTATCACTACCAGGGAAGGGGAGATTCTCCTGATCTGATCGGCAATAAATTCGTACCGTGTCTCCGGGTAGATCAGGGTGTGATCCTGGGGAAGACCCATCCTGTTGGCCCGTAGCTTGATTTGTTCAGCGCTTTCTTCTCCCGAAATATATAAAGTGGAGGAAGCAAGTTGAAGACATACCTGAAGAGCCAGGGTCGATTTCCCGATACCTGGTTCTCCTCCCAGCAATACCAGTGTGCCCGGAACAATACCCCCTCCGAGAATACGGTTGAATTCGCCGGTGCCGGTGATAATTCTCCGGTGGGTCATAGACTCTACACTGGCAAGCGGACGTGGTGGACCCGAAGATGTCATGTTTGCTCCCGATTTCTTCCCGGAGGGTTTGGTGATGATCTCTTCAACGTATGTATTCCACTCTCCGCATACAGGGCACCGGCCGATCCACTTGGGTGATTCTGCCCCGCAATTCTGACAAACCCATACCGTTTTAGACTTGGCCATCTTTTATCCCTTTTGAGGATAAAGATAATTTTTTATTTCGTTGGAGGGCTATCATGATCATGGAAAATCCTCCTACGACCAGAATAAGCAATGTCTGTGATTCATGGGCCAGGGTGGCCAGTGCCAGACCTGCTTCCCTGGAAATCCCATACAAAGTCAGAGCCATAGAGACAATCCAGTGATAAGCACCGATACCCCCCTGTACCGGGATGACCATCCCCAGGCTTCCTACAACCAGCAGAAACAATCCGTCGACAGCGGTCAGAGAAGAAGTTTCGGGTAACATGTACAGGACCAGCCAGGCTGTCACAAAATACATCAACCATATCAAAAAAGAAGAAAAAAGGAACAATGGTCTGTTTTTCAGATTTCCAATGGTGCTTATTCCATCGACAATGCCCCGGAAAAAGTCAAATATCTTTTCTATAAAGACAATGTTTTTAAGCTTTTTACGAAACAACCATATAAGCAGAATCAGAGTAAATGTTAAACTTAATAAAAGAATAATAGTCTGCGGGTGGCGGGTTATAGCAAAGAATCTCACTTCCAAAGGCCGGAAAACATGTGTGACAAAAAATTTCCCGAAAAACCCGACGTTGATCAGGAAGGTAACCACAAGCAGGATCATCAATATAATCATATCCACCACACGTTCGATGATCACGGTCCCGAGCAGGGTGTCAAAAGGGACCTTATCGGTTTTGGCGAGCGATCCGCACCGCACTACTTCTCCGAGACGCGGAAGAGCCAGATTGGCCAGATACCCTGACATAACGGCATAGAATGTGTTTATCAGCCGGGGGTTGTAGCCCAGAGGCTCAATCAGCAGATTCCAGCGCCAGGCCCGAAAGATATGGCTCAGTATGCCGGCAGGAATGGTGATCAGCAGCCATGCATAGCGGGCGTGCTTAACATCTTCCCATACTTTATTCAGGTCGATACCACGGCATGCAAGATACAGAAGGAAAAGAGCTATGAGGAGAAATACCAGGAACCGGATAATTTGCAAGATTCGCTGTTTCAAGGGGAATCTACTTAACCAGTTTGTTTGTAACCGTATCCGGGAAGACGAGTGAGGGTTGGAAGGTACGTGCTTCTTCCGGCGACAGGAAAGCATAGGAAATGATAATGATCACATCGCCCACCGCAGCTTTCCGGGCTGCCGGACCATTCAGGCATATGTCCCCTGAACCGCGTTTACCTTTAATCACATATGTCTCCAACCGTTCCCCGTTATTGATATTCACCACCTGAACTTTCTCGTTTTCCATGATGTTGGCAGCTTCCATCAGTTCTTCGTCTATGGTGATACTCCCAACATATTGCAGGTTGGCGTCAGTAACGGTCACCTTGTGAATTTTCGATTTAACTACTTCTATCCACATAACGCTGCAAATATACTGAAACTTTAGTAGAGAGCATAAAAAATCATGCTAAAAATTTTTTTCAACGGATAAGAGGTCATTCTTTTTTCCGGCTGAAAGAGATATTGTCGATAAGCCGTACCTTTCCGGCCCAGACAGCGATGCACCCTTGTTTGTCACCGGGTTCATCCCATGATAAAATCGGTTGCAGGGTGTCAGCATGAACAACCTCAAAATATTCCACTTTAAGAGAGGAGTTATTTTCAATACGAGAGATCACCCATTCTTTTACTTTCTCAACGGGGAGTTTGCCTTTCTGGCTAACAGCCTCCTTCAGGGTCCTGAATATCATCGGGGCCTCTTCCCTTTCTTTTTTCCCGAGATTCACATTTCGGGAACTCATAGCCAGGCCGTCGGGTTCCCGGATAATCGGACAGGGAACAATATTCACGGGCAGATTCAGCATGCGCACCATTTCTTTGATGATTGCCAGTTGCTGAAAATCCTTCAATCCGAAATAAGCATTACGGGGTTGTACCATATCAAATAACCGGCTTACTACCTGGGCCACCCCGTTGAAATGACCGGGCCGGAACTTCCCTTCCATAACTTTATCAAGGATCCCAAAATCAAAAATACGATGATCGGGTTCCGGGTATATCTCTTTTTCTCCGGGCAAAAAAACAAGGTCTCCGGTACGCAGAACTTTCTCCAAAAGGTTAAGATCTGCTTCCGGATTGCGAGGATATTTTTTCAGATCTTCCGGATCATTGAACTGTGTAGGATTTACAAAAATGGATACAACGGTTACCGGATCGTTTGACAGGGAACAGCGGATCAGAGACAGGTGTCCTTCATGAAGGGCTCCCATGGTAGGAACAAAACCATGAAGAAGATTATTTTTTTTCAGAATATTCCGTTTTTCTTCAAGTTCTTTCCGGGTTTTTACAATTATCATAATAAAAAAATTCACGACCAAACCGGCGGGTATTCCGGATATCCAGATTTAGTCCCTGATTAGAATACAAATATGAAGAAAATTTACTATCTTTGCATAAATTTTTTGATAAATTAATAATGGAGTTTATTGCCAAACAACCCCCGATATATCAAACATATACAGAGCATATGTCCCGGATTGTCCCATCAGAAGTTTGGAATTTAATGAAAAATTAGCGAGAAATGAAAAAATATAAAATTCTGTTTGTATCCCAGGAAATTACCCCTTACTTGCCGGAGAGTGAGATGTCGAAAGTAGCAAGATATCTGCCGCAGGGGATACAGGAGCAGGGGAATGAAATACGGACATTTATGCCCAAATACGGAAATATCAATGAGCGACGCAATCAATTACATGAAGTAATAAGGCTTTCCGGGATGAATATTATCATTGATGAAACGGATCACCCGTTGATTATCAAGGTGGCATCCATTCAGGCTGCCAGGATGCAGGTATATTTTATTGAGAACGAAGACTATTTTCAGCGCAGGTTCGTTTTATCAGATGAAAAGGGGAATCCTTTTGAAGATAATGATGAACGGGCAATCTTTTTTGCCAGAGGAGTTTTGGAAACCGTGAAAAAACTGCGTTGGTCACCGGATATTGTGCATTGTCTCGGATGGTTTGGAGGGTTGGTTCCATTGTATTTGAAAAAGACCTATCATGACGATCCGATCTTTACCAACGTTAAAGTGGTTTATTCGGTGTACAATGATAAATATGAAGGAACATTAAGGTCTTCTTTCAAAGAAAAGCTTTGGATGGAAGGGATTACTGAAAAAGATATTGAAGTATTAACCGACACCAGTTGGAAAGGAGTAATGAAGCTGGCGCTAAAGCACTCTGATGCGGTTATATACGGTAGCCCTGATGTTCCGGAAGAAATAAACCAATTCGCTAAACAAATGGATCTTCCCCGGTTATCATATCAGGATGAAGAGCATTATCTTGCGTCGTATTCGGAGTTTTATGAGACAATTTTAAATGGGAAGATTCATGCATCTGTTTAGGAAAAAAGATTTTGTCCGGTTTTCCCGGTACAAGAAGTTTTCTTGGTCCTTGTTTTTGTCCGTCATTTTTCTGGTTATGTTGATGGATTCGTGCGAGGATGACCCCACCCAGGTAGGTCTGGAATTGAAAAGTGTATTGGGGCGGGTTCAACCTGTTTGCATAGATACGATTAGTGTTTTTACTTCGGTAGAATCTATGGATTCGATCAGGACCGACCACTTTGACTATGCCTTTCTGGGAAACTTCCGGGACCCGGTCTTTGGGTGGACCGACGCTTCCTTTGCTACGCAATACCGGTTGTCACAACCCTGGAGCCCGGGGCATAATGCGGATGTGGATTCGGTGAAACTCTTCCTGGTGGTGGATCGGTATAATGGAAATGAAACAACATTGCAAACAGTGAATGTGTATGAGCTTTATAAAACCCTTTTCTATGATTCACTGTATTATTCCAATTTTAATGTTAAGGATTCGATCAGTGAATGGCCTGTCGGATCCGCCACTTTTCATCCGGGAGATACCATGATTGTGGTTTATCTGTCCAAAACATTCGGGAGGAAGATTATCAGGGATACGGCAGTGCTTAAAAATCAGGATCTTTTTCTGAGTCATTTCAAAGGTTTTTATATCAATACAGACAAAACATCAGGGAGTAATGAGGGTGGATTTATCAGAATTCACTTACTTACTGCAGAGTCTTATTTGGCGATCTATTATCACAATGATCTTAATTCACAGGCGGTGTATCCTCTTTATATCAACAGTTATTCAGCAAGGGTAAATATTTTCGAGCATAAATATGATGAAGCGCCTGCTGAAACCAGAATCAGATATCTGAATCAGGGAAAAGAAGATTCTGTGATGTATGTTCAGGGCCTGGGTGGTGTTTATACCCGTATGGATATTCCAGGAATGAAACCATTCAGGGATTCTTCCATTATTCTAAACAGTGTCAAGTTGTTTCTACCCGTTGATACCATCTTACCTACGCCCATTCAAAAGCCTTCAGGTTTATCTGTTATGATCAGGAAGGATGGTACTTTATATCATATCTTTGATGTTAACCTGCCGGAGTTTTATGATGGATCTCTGAATAAGGAAGAAGGGATTTATAAGATCGGGTTGACAAAACATTTTCAGGATTATCTTTTGGGGAGAAATAATTATACTACCTTTTATCTGGTGGTTAATGATTTTCGTGTCAATTCTGAAAGGGTTGTTCTGAAATCACGACTTAACAGTCAACCGCTGAAACTGGAGGTCATCTATTCCAGAAAATAACGGGTGCAAAGCTATCTTTTCAGATATTGTTGCTCGTAATATTTCTCATATTCCCCCGTCAGCACATGATTAAGCCATTCCTGATGATCAATATACCATTGGATGGTTTTTGAAAGACCTTCATCAAACGAAGTTTTCGGCAACCAACCGAGTTTGTTTCTGATCTTTGAAGAATCAATGGCATAACGCAGGTCATGGCCGGCCCGGTCCTTGACAAATGTGATCAACTTACGGGAAGTGCCGGAGGTTCTGTTCAGCAACCTGTCGGTGATATCACACAGTTGATATACAAGGTCAATATTCTTCCATTCGTTATTACCTCCGATGTTGTATGTTTCTCCTTTTTCCCCTTTGTGGTATACCAGGTCTATGGCATTGGCATGATCGACGACATAGATCCAGTCACGAATATTTTCCCCTTTGCCGTAAACAGGGATCGGCCGGTTGTGTAAGATATTGTTAATGGTTAACGGGATCAGTTTTTCAGGAAACTGGTTTGGTCCGTAATTATTGGAACAGTTGGTAATCAGAAACGGCAGCTTATAAGTGTTTCCGTAGGCTCTGACGAAATGATCGGCGCTGGCCTTGGAAGCGGAATAAGGACTTTGCGGATCGTAAGGAGTGTCTTCCGTAAAATAACCTTCGGAACCGAGACTGCCATATACCTCATCCGTAGAGATCTGGTAAAAACACTTTCCTTTATAATTGTTTTTCCAATGATCGCGGCATGCATTCAACAGGGTAACCGTTCCGATGACATTGGTCCGGATGAATTCCAGGGGGGTTGTAATGGAACGGTCGACATGTGATTCGGCAGCGAGGTGGATCACTCCCGTGACAGGGTGTTGCTTAAATAGGCTGACCACCAGTTTTTCATCCGTAATATCCCCCTTGACAAACAAGTAGTTTTTCTTGTCTTCGACATCAGTGAGATTTTCCAGATTGCCGGCATAAGTCAATTTGTCAAGATTGATAATCAGAGTATCCGGATATTTATTCACAAACAGGCGAACCACATGGGATCCAATGAAACCAGCACCTCCTGTGATCAGTATGGCATTTTCGAATGTTTTCATACATTGAAAAAGTTTTATTTTATTAATATTAATAATGAAGAAAATAATAAATTTCTTCACCTATGTACCCGGTTATTCACAGTAAAACTATTCGTGAGCTCGCTGTGCTCGGTTCACCCTCACAGGGAATTTTTATTATTTTCCTGTGTGAATTTTGATTAAAAAAATTTCATGTCCATTGCATGTTGGATGCTTAATCTTTCTCCAGGTGCGTGCGATAATATTGTTCCCATTTCCAGGCCGACAGCAGAGCCTCTCCCAGCGTGCTTTGTGCTTTCCAGCCCAGTTCCTGATTGGCATAGGCCGGATCTGCCCATATTTTTTCAATGTCGCCTGGGCGGCGGTCTGTAACCACATAATTCACATTGACGCCGGTAACCTTTTCAAAAGTATTGATAATTTCAAACACGGAAACGCCCTTTCCGGTACCCAGGTTAAACACCTCGTAGGGTTTTTTTTGTCTGACGTTTATCATTCGTTCTATGGCTACAATGTGAGCTTTGGCCAGGTCAACCACATGCAGGTAGTCGCGTATAGCCGATCCGTCCGGGGTATTATAATCATTTCCGTATACCCTGAGTTGTTGCCGCACGCCAATAGCTGTCTGGGTAACATAGGGTACCAGGTTCTCCGGTTCTCCGATGGGATGCTCCCCGATCAATCCGGAAGGATGAGCCCCGATAGGATTAAAATAACGGAGAGCAATGCTGTGAAATTCAGGGACGGCTTTGATAAAATCTTCAATGATCTCTTCAGAGATACGTTTGGTGTTCCCGTAAGGAGATTCCGGTTTTTTTACAGGGGATGATTCGGTGACGGGGAGTTCATCCGGCTCGCCATATACCGTACAGGAAGAAGAAAACACCATATTTCTGATGTTATGCTTTTCCATGGCTTTCAGCAGGTTCATCAGGGAGACAAGGTTGTTCCGATAATATTTCAGGGGTTCCCGGACCGATTCGCCCACCGATTTATATGCTGCAAAATGTATGATAGCCCGTATGTCGGCATGCTTCTTAAAAAAATTTTCCAGCGCTGCCTCGTTGCAGAGGTCAAAACATTCAAACGCAGGCCGTATACCTGTGATCTTTTCTATGCCATCCAGAACCCGTTCTTCCGAATTGGAAAGATTATCCACAATAACAACTTCGTAGCCCTGGTCAATAAGCTCAACTACGGTATGTGATCCGATGTATCCGGTTCCGCCGGTAACAAGAATTTTTTTCATAGATTATAAGCTCCAGTATTCAAAGTCCCTGATCTTTTTCCGGAAAACGCCTTTTACGTCAACAAAAACTCCATTTTTATCCAGCAAACCAGAAAAGTCTTTTTCTTCCATAGCGACATAGGGATCGTGACTGACAGCCACGACCACGGCATCATAAGTTCCCTTTGGTTCCGTCAATTCAATGCCGTATTCTTCCAGTACCTGTTTCGGCTCGGCATACGGATCAGTGACGTCTGTCTGAAGGCCAAAGGAATTAAGTTCACGGATGATATCGGCCACTTTCGAATTTCTTATATCACTGACATTTTCTTTAAAGGTGATGCCCATTACAAGAATCCGGGCATTTTGCAAAACCTTTCCTGTGGCAATAAGTTTTTTCACCACCTGTTTGGCAATATAGCCCCCCATGGAATCATTGATAAAACGTCCCGCGGTAATGATCTGTGCATGATAGCCCAGCTCCCCCGATTTGTAAGTAAGATAATAGGGATCGACGCCGATACAATGACCTCCTACCAGACCGGGGGAAAATTTGAGAAAATTCCATTTGGTCCCGGCAGCTTCAAGCACTTCAAAGGTATTGATATTCATCCTGCTGAAAATAATAGAAAGCTCATTCATAAAGGCGATATTTATATCGCGTTGCGTATTTTCAATGATCTTGGCAGCTTCGGCTACTTTGATGGAGCTGACGGGATGAACTCCTGCTTCAATAATGGTTTTATAAACTTCAGAAATGTTCCGAAGTGCTTCTTCGTCAGACCCGGATACCACTTTGACAACTTTTGTCAGGGTGTGCAATGTGTCCCCCGGATTTATCCTTTCGGGAGAATATCCGACCTTGAAATCCTCGTTGAGTTTGAGTCCCGACTCCTTTTCCAGCAGAGGGATGCATTCTTCTTCGGTACATCCCGGATAAACCGTGGATTCATATACCACATAATCTCCTTTTTTCAGATATTTTGAAAGTGTCGCCGTGGCTGACAAAAGAGGTTCCAGATCCGGGAGATTGTGATCATCTATAGGTGTGGGAACCGCCACAATATGGAAATGGGCTTCCTGTAATTTCCGTGCGTCGGTGGTAAAAGTGATATCCCTGTTTTTAAAATTCTCTTCCGACAGTTCCTTACTGGGATCTATTCCATTTTGCATTAGCTTAATGCGGTCTTCCCGTATATCAAAGCCGATCACGGAAAAATGCTTTGCCAGTTCGAGGGCAATAGGCAGTCCCACATATCCCAATCCCAATACGGATATTTTTGCTTCTCTGTTCTTTAGTTTTTTTACCATATAAAGTTTATATGTATTTTTTTAATATTATGATAGTACGGTAATGTACAAAATTATATTTCGGAGAATCATTTTTTCAGCAAAGGATGAAAATCCCCCTTCAAACCGACCGGGGTGCTGTTTCGGATATGATAAACAATTTCAATGGAATTTCGTACTTCGTCTATTCCAAAG
>DRPN01000114.1 GCA_011374625.1 Bacteroidota bacterium | reverse complement strand
TCTCTTCTTTAATCTCTTCTTTAACCTCTTTTTCTTCAGTCTCAGTTTTCACTTCGGTTTCCATTTTCACTTCCATCTTTTCAGGTTCTGGCTTTTCTTTCGTTTCTTCTGCAACCTCTTCTTCCTTTTTCTCAGGTTCTGGTTTAGGCACTGATTTGGTTTCTGCCTTTCCTTCTTCCATGGCTTTTTCTTCAGCCGGTTTTTCTTTTAAAGCTTCAGTATCTTCTTTTTTCTCAACAGTTTCTCCAACTTTTTCCGCAACAGCTTCATCTGCTTTTTCTTCTACACTTTCTTCTGCCTTTTCAGTCGTATTTTTAATTTTACTGCCTGTTTTCTTTTTTGCTGTTGCGTTGGTAGCATCAGCTTGTTCTTTCGTTTCGGCTGAATCTTTTTTCTTTTCAGCTTCTTTCTTCGACGTTGCCTGATCTTTCACATTCTCTTCCATCTGTTTTTCTGTAAAAGCCTGATTTTCTTTTTCTTCTGGTTTTTTTTCTTGTTCATTCATTACTAAATTCCTCTAATAATTAATAAGTTAGACATTATATATAAAAATTGAGGTGCAAAATTAAGATTATTATTTAATAATTAAAAGATTTTCATAACAATTAACCGGTTTTCGTTGATTTCATATGGGATTTTCCTATCCCCAGATCATTTTCATTTGTTATTTACCTTTTTACATTTAATTTTGAGAGCCGTATAAGTTCTTTACATTTGGACAATAATATTAAACATATTAACTTGTAATAATATGAAAATCACTGTTGTCGGAACGGGATATGTTGGGTTGGTTACCGGGACTTGTTTTGCAGACACTGGGGTTCAGGTTCATTGCATTGACATCGATGAAAGAAAGGTTAAACAATTAAATGAGGGTAAATCTCCTATTTATGAACCTGGTTTGGAACCCATGATCCAGCGCAACATGGAAAAAGGCCGTTTGTTTTTCAGCACGGATTTAAAACCTTCACTGGAAGAATCGGAAGTAATTTTCATTGCTGTCGGAACTCCTCCCGACGAAGATGGAAGTGCCGATCTCCAGCACGTACTCAAGGTTGCATCCCAAGTCGGAAAATATATGACGGATTATATGGTTGTAGTAACCAAAAGTACTGTACCGGTAGGCACGGCCAGACTCGTAAAAAAAACGATCAAAGAAACGTTGGAAAACAGGGGAAAAGATATTTCTTTTGACGTGGTATCTAATCCTGAATTTTTAAAAGAAGGGAATGCTGTCCAAGATTTTCTGAAACCCGACCGCATCGTTATCGGGGTAGATTCGGAAAAGGCGAAAACGGTTATGCGCCGGTTGTACAAACCTTTTTTGCTGAACAATCATCCCATCCTGTTTATGGACATACCATCTGCCGAGATGACCAAATATACGGCCAATGCCATGCTGGCTACCAAGATCAGCTTCATGAACGAGATTGCCAACCTGTGCGAACGGGTCGGAGCCAGTGTTGAGATGGTACGAAAAGGGATAGGCAGTGACCCACGTATCGGCAACAAATTCATATATCCCGGAACAGGATATGGCGGATCCTGTTTCCCAAAGGATGTCAAGGCCCTGATCAAAACAGCCCGTGACAACCATTATCAATTGAAAATCCTGGAAGCGGTGGAAGATGTCAATGAACATCAAAAGTCTGTTCTTTTTTCAAAGATATCCAAACATTTTAAGGATAAGCTTAAAGGAAAGACTTTCGGTATCTGGGGGCTTTCTTTCAAGCCGCTTACCGATGACATCCGAGAAGCCCCGTCACTGGTTCTGATAGGCAAACTGCTGGAAGCCGGGGCCAATATAAAGGCTTACGACCCTGCTGCCATAAATCAAGCCAAAAGAGTTCTCGGTAACAAGATCACTTACAGTCAAGATCCCTACGACACATTAGTTAATGCCGACGCCCTTGTGCTGGTTACCGAATGGCCCGAATTCAGGCTTCCCAATTTCCGTGTGATATCAAAACTTTTGAATCAGAAAGTTATTTTTGACGGACGTAATATTTTCGATCCTGCTGAATTAAAAGAACATGGCTTTACCTATTACGGGATAGGCATAGGCAAAAATAATTCCCATTAACCTCATTTTTAATGAAACGAATACTCATCACGGGAGGAGCAGGTTTTATCGGTTCATTTTTATGTGAACGTTTATTATCGGAAGGAAATGAGATCCTTTGTCTCGACAACTATTTCACCGGCAGCAAAACCAATATTGCCCATTTGCTTTCCAATCCATATTTCGAGGCAGTACGGCATGATGTGACTATTCCTTTCTTTGCAGAGGTAGACGAGATCTATAACCTGGCCTGCCCGGCTTCTCCGATTCATTACCAATACAATCCTATTAAAACCATTAAGACCTCTGTAATGGGAGCCATCAATATGCTGGGGCTGGCCAAACGTATCAAAGCCAAGATCCTGCAGGCATCTACCAGTGAGGTGTACGGTGATCCCAAGGTGCACCCGCAAACAGAAGACTACCGGGGACATGTTAACCCGATCGGATTAAGAGCCTGTTATGATGAAGGTAAAAGAGCTGCCGAAACCTTGTTTGTCAACTATCACCGCCAGAATCATGTAAGGATCAAGATAGCCCGTATCTTTAACACGTACGGGCCACGCATGATGCCCAACGACGGGCGGGTCATTTCCAACTTCATTGTCCAGGCATTGAAGAACGAACCCATTACCATTTACGGAGACGGTTCACAGACCCGTAGCTTTCAATACATTTCCGATCTGGTGGAAGGCCTGATCCGGTTGATGAATACCGGGGATGATTTTACGGGGCCTGTCAATATCGGCAACTCGGGGGAGTTCACCATCCTCGAACTGGCAGAGAAAGTGCTGACGCTCATTCCGGAATCCCGTTCCGAGATCGTCTACAAACCTCTGCCGGAAGATGACCCGATGCAACGCCAGCCGGATATCACTCTGGCACAGAAGGAGCTGAATTGGAACCCTGTTGTTCCTCTGGATGAAGGATTGAGGCATACCATCAATTATTTCAGAAAAATCATAAAACCATGAAAGGTATTATTCTCGCCGGTGGTTCAGGAACCCGCCTATATCCGGTCACCCAAAGCATCTCCAAACAGATCATCCCGGTTTATGACAAACCCATGATCTATTATCCCCTTTCAGTGCTAATGCTGGCAGGCATACGCGATCTTCTGATCATCTCCACCCCACGCGATCTCCCTTTATATAGAAATCTTCTGGGAGACGGCAGCCGTGTGGGTTTGCGGATCAGCTATGCCGAACAACCCAAACCCGAAGGGCTGGCCCAGGCCTTTATCATCGGAAAAGACTTTGCCAGGGATAATCCGGTGGCCATGGTTTTAGGAGACAATATTTTTTACGGACACGGTTTCGGTAATTTGCTGCGGGAAACAAGCTCCTCCCTGAAAGAAGGGGCTGTAGTTTTTGCCTATTATGTTAACGACCCACAACGGTACGGCGTGGTGGAATTTGATGAAAAGGGGCAAGTTCTGCACATAGAGGAAAAGCCTGAACATCCCCGCTCCAACTATGCCCTGACCGGCCTTTATTTCTTCGACCACACGGTAGCCTCCAGGGCTGAGACACTGAAACCTTCCCATCGCGGGGAGTTGGAAATTACCGATCTAATGAAGACCTATCTGGAAGAAGGGAAGCTGAACGTACGTATTTTAGGCCGTGGGATGGCCTGGCTCGACACCGGCACACCGGACAATCTGTTGCAAGCAGCCAATTTTATCGCCACCCTCGAACACAGGCAGGGATTGAAGGCATCTTGTATCGAAGAGATCGCTTACAAACGGGGCTATATCTCCCGGGAACAACTTGAAAAAATTGCACAACCCATTCGTAATTCACACTACGGACAATACCTTATTAATATTCTGGAAAACAAACTCAAAACTTTTGACTTTTAAAAATATGGACATCGAACGCACCGAACTGGAAGGATTATATATACTCAAACCCCGGGTTTATGCCGATGATAGGGGTTATTTTTTCGAAAGCTATAACGACCGGGAAATACGACAACAAGGACTCCATTATACCTGGGTGCAGGATAACCAATCCAAATCCTCCTATGGCGTAGTGCGGGGCCTTCATTATCAACTGGAGCCTTTTGCTCAAACCAAACTGGTCCGTGTCGTCTCGGGAAAGATCCTGGATACCGCGGTCGATCTCCGAAAAAACAGTCCTACTTTCGGCAAATGGAAAAGCCTTATCTTGTCTGATGACAATTTTCTTCAAATACTTATACCCAAAGGATTTGCCCATGGCTTCTCGGTTTTGAGCGAGGAAGCCATTGTTTTTTATAAATGTGACGAGTACTATCATCCCGAAGCCGAGAGAGGCATCCGTTTCGATGATACATACCTGGAAATAGACTGGCAGATCCCGCCGGAGAAAATTATCGTATCGGAAAAAGATAAAGAACATCCTGCGTTCAACCAAGCTGAAGTAAACTTTCAGATGTGACTATCGGTGTATGATGATTGACGAACTGTTTACCAGGAGACAATCGCAAGAGAGCCTGCACCTATCAGCCCTGAACTTCATGATTGACAACCTGGAGATGGTAATGAGAATTTTGTTTTTTTACTGAGAAGAATCTGATTTCAGTCCCTATTCTATATTATATTCTTTCCATTTCACTTAACTTTCATTACATTTGTGTACCTAAGCAACGAATATGAAAAAGATTTTGATAACAGGAGCATACGGACAGCTGGGAACAGCTCTCCGGGAACATTCGAAAGAGTTTGAAGGGTTGGATTTTCTCTTTACGGATGTACAATCTGACGATGAAATAATGCCACTGGATCTTACCGATAAGATGTCGCTCACTACTTTTATCAATACACATACACCGGACTGGGTGATCAATTGTGCTGCTTACACCCGGGTAGACCAGGCAGAAGAAGATCCGGAAGGGGCCTACCGTCTCAATGCCGATGTTCTGAAAAACCTTCTGGACACGGCTTCCGGTCATTCTTTCCGTTTGATACACATCTCTACTGATTATGTTTTTAATGGCAGGGCTTACCGTCCATACCGAGAAGAAGACAATCCCGACCCGCAATCGGTGTATGGCAAAAGCAAATATGAAGGAGAACAAATCGTATTGGGTTATCCCCAGTCTATGATCATCCGTACCTCCTGGCTTTATTCGGAAATGGGCAGTAATTTTGTCAAAACCATTCTGAGACTGGCAACGGAAAAGAATACCCTGGATGTGGTCTATGATCAAATCGGAACACCCACTTACGCCGGTGATCTTGCTACGGTCATTCTGCAGGTTATTCAAAATATAGAAGAGAATACCCGGGATTTCCAAACAGGGATCTATCATTTTTCCAACGAAGGGGTATGCAGCTGGTATGATTTTGCACTGGAAATTGTTAAGTTTCTGAAAATGAAAACGAAAATTCGTCCTGTCACCTCCAAACATTTTGTACGTCCTGCCCGCCGTCCGTTTTACAGTGTGCTGGCCAAGGAAAAAATCAAAGAAAATTACGGGGTACTGATCCCGTATTGGAAAGATAGTTTGTACAAATGTTTGAATAACTTAAAATCGAAAAATAATGGAAGATAATGATTTACTTGCGAAGGTAAAAACCAGGGCTCAGGAGTGGCTTGACGGCGATTATGACGAACAGACCAAGGAAGAAATCCGTAGGATGATGAGAGAAGACCCTGAGAGCCTGATAGATGCTTTTTATAAAAATCTCGAGTTTGGCACGGGTGGATTGCGTGGCATTATGGGCGCCGGCACCAACCGGATGAATATTTACACGGTAGGCATGGCTACACAAGGCCTGGCCAATTATATCAAGAAGCGGTTCGCAGACAGGGACAGGATCAGTGTGGTTGTCTCACACGACTGCCGGAACAACAGCCGTTTGTTTGCCGAGACCACAGCTGACATTTTTGCCAGCAACGACTTTGAGGTATATCTTTTTGAGGACCTGCGGCCTACACCGGAGCTCTCATTTGCCATCCGGTATTTGCACTGTCAGAGCGGAGTGATGATCACTGCCTCCCACAACCCGAAAGAATACAACGGCTACAAAGCTTATTGGGAAGACGGAGCACAGGTTATTCCGCCTCACGATATAAATATTATTAAAGAAGTAAATAAAATCAAGGATATCAACGAGATTAAGTTTAACGGTCCCAAAGAAAAGATTACCCTCATCGGAAAAGAAGTGGACGAAGCTTATCTCGAAAAAGTGCTAAGTCTGTCGCTTAGTCCCAAAGCCGTAAAAAAATATCACGATCTTAAGATCGTTTATACTCCCATCCACGGCACAGGGGTTAAGCTGGTCCCTGCAGCTCTGGAACGGTATGGTTTTACAAATATCATTCATGTACCTGAACAGGACATAAATGACGGCAACTTTCCAACGGTGATATCTCCCAATCCTGAAGAACATGCCGCCCTGGAAATGGCTCTGAACAAAGCCGACGAAACGGATGCCGAGCTGGTCATGGCCAGCGACCCGGATGGTGACAGACTGGGCATTGCCGTACGTGACAGCAATGGTAAGATGATGCTGCTCAACGGAAACCAGACAGCCACCCTGCTCACCTACTACCTGCTCACACGCTGGCATGAACTCGGGAAAATATCCGGCAAGGAATATATCATCAAGACCATTGTCACCACCGACCTTCTGGGTGACATTGCCAAACACTTCGGGGTAACTCATTATGATGTCCTCACCGGCTTCAAATGGATCGCGGACATGATCCGCAAAAAAGAAGGGAAGGAGGTATTTATCAGTGGCGGTGAGGAAAGTTATGGGTATATGATTGGCGACTTTGTACGGGATAAAGACGCTGTCAGCACTGCCGTGATGATCGCCGAGACTGCCGCCTGGGCCAAAGACCAGGGAAAGACCCTGCTGGATGTTCTGAAAGATATATATATACAATTCGGCTTCTACAAAGAAGATCTGTTAAATATTGTAAGAAAAGGGAAAAGCGGCGCTGAAGAGATTCAGGCGATGATGGAACGGTTCAGACACAACTTTCCGGAAACTATCAACGGTGCCAATGTGATGCTGATCCATGATTATCTGAAACAACAGACCATAGACCTTATCTCAGACCTGCGGTATCGTATCATGCTCCCTCAGTCCAATGTGCTGCAGTTTATCACCCATGACGGAAGTAAGGTCTCCATGCGACCCTCAGGCACCGAACCTAAAATCAAATTTTATTTCAGCGTGAAAGGGAAACTGGAAAAACCGGAGGATTTTAACAAAACAGATAAAGAACTGAAGAAAAAAATCGAAGCAATCAAGAAGGATTTAGGATTGGTTAAATAAATAATAAAAAGTTTAAACAGATGATAAGTTACAGAAAAGAGTTATGGTTCCAGACAAGCAAACGGCGGGAGTTCATCAATATCACCCCGCAACTGAATGAATGCTTACGTGAAAGCGGAGTAAAGGAGGGATTGCTACTATGCAATGCCATGCACATTACCGCCAGCGTTTTTATCAACGACGATGAGTCGGGACTACATCACGACTTTGAAGTGTGGCTGGAAAAACTGGCTCCCGAAAAACCTTATTCGCAATACCGGCATAACGGCTTCGAAGACAATGCCGACGCACACATCAAGCGAACCCTTATGGGACGCGAAGTGGTCATTGCCATCACTGACGGGAAAATGGACTTCGGCCCTTGGGAACAAGTGTTTTACGGAGAATTTGACGGCATGCGGAGAAAAAGGGTACTGGTAAAGATAATCGGAGAATAAACCTATCTCTCCCCTCCAATTGCAACTGGTTTGGTAGAATCCTGAGAAAGCTGTTTTTTCTGTACTAGCTAAAAAGACAGGCATGGTCCGGAGAAACTAAAGGGTTTTGATGACCGTCTGCCGTTATTGGTTAAGAAAAAGTCCGGAAATCCGTATGGGACCTCTCGAAGGATGTTACAAACATGGCTCTCCATTTTTACAGCAATGTCTCCCACATAAGTAATACATTACGGTATCAGCAGTGTCCTGACTCACGGGATAAGCACTTCGCCTTCAATGGTGTAAAAAACATGGGGTTTGATTGTACCGTACCGGGAAGGGGTTGTGGCGTGTTTTTCATGTTTTCTGAGTTTAATCATAAAATGGGTTAATTCCCCGAAGCTTGCTTCGAATTAACAAACAATTCCGCATTGATACCTCGTCAGCTCTGCTGCGAGTCAGTTCATTTATTTATAAGTCGATAAGTGCTACAGGATTCGTTGCCACAAGAGTTGTTGCAGCACTTTCAGGTGGGAAAAGCTGTTTTTGCGAATACTGCGGGGACGGAGCGGTTTTCCTGCAATCACGGAGTGTGCTGCGGTAATACCGCTTTCTATAGCCGGGCCGATCCCTTCTCCCATATCACGGGTTGCCAACCCGGCAGCATCCCCGATAATCATCACATTTCCCTTTTGCAACACCGGATGTTTGGCCCGCACCCGGTAAGTATATCCTATTTCATGCCATGCATGCCCTTTCACCATTCCCCGTTTTTCCAGTTTTTCCGTAAACCACTTCCATTTATCTTTAATATTTTCTCCGGTTTTTTTCATGGTTCCGGCATACCCCCCGATACCCACATTCACAATGTTTCCGGTTTTGGGTACATACCAGGCATATCCGGGTAAACCTTCCTGCTGAAACCACAGATGGCAGTGATCCTCCTCTACAGGATAAGAGAATTCATCCTCCAAAGCCACCACAGTCCTGTGCCAATCTTTTCCGGGATCTTCACGAAAAAAATATTTTGCCACCGGGCAATAGGATCCCCCTGCTCCGACCAAATATCTGGCACGATAGGTTCCGTCAACAATAAAAGATTTCCCGTTGTTTTCGATCTTCTTCACTTCATGTAATACGGGTTCCAGACCGGCATATTCCAGCAGGAAAT
This sequence comes from Bacteroidota bacterium, assembly GCA_011374625.1. Classification (GTDB taxonomy): domain Bacteria; phylum Bacteroidota; class Bacteroidia; order Bacteroidales; family VadinHA17; genus DRPN01. The sequence goes on along the minus strand of DRPN01000114.1, from coordinate 10,551 downwards.
GATCGAACTCAATCCTGCGGATGGCATATTGCTTCACCTTCAGGTTATAATCCCTTTTTTTCAGATGAATGATAAATTCATGAAACTCCCTGAGCCCATACGGATAATCTTTGGGATCGAGTGACAGAGCTTTGAAAACGGCGGGAGTGACCCAACCGGCACAGACCTTATTTCTTGGAAAGGACTGCTTATCCAACAGGATAAAATCCCGTTTTTGTTTTTTCAGTTCTCCGGCACAGGCTGCCCCGGCAGGTCCGGCACCGACGATCAGGGTTTCTGTTTCCGTCATAATTTCCATGTCAGGATCAGCATATTCTCGGAGGTTGTTGTCGTCCGGGCCTGGTCATCACGATTTGCCACAACTGGTTGGAACGGGAACGAAATCCTCCGGCAGCACTCAGCAGATAGAATTTCCACATCCGGTAGAAGCGTTCCCCGTATTTATCCTTCAGCTCGGGCCAGGATTTGTCGAAATTCTCGAACCAGGCCATCAGGGTCTTGTCATAATCGGGACCAAAATTATGCAGATCTTCAATAATAAAATGTCCTTCCATAGCTTCCGACAGTTGAGCCACCGAGGGCAACATCCCATTGGGGAAAATATATTTGTCGGTCCATGGATTGGTATGAGTCGTACTTATACTCCCGCCGATAGTATGTATCAGGGCCACCCCGTCTTCTTTCAGGCAACGGTCGGTTATTTCCATGTAGGTGCGATAATTTTTATAACCCACATGTTCCATGATGCCTATTGAGATAACGGCATCATACTTTCCCTCCGCCTCCCGGTAATCTTTCTGCAGGATTTCGACCTCCAGTCCCCGGGTCAGTTCGCGGGCCAGTTTTACCTGTTCTTCACTGATATTATAAGCCGTAACATGCACCCCGTACTTTTCGGCAGCATATTTGGCAAAGCTTCCCCAGCCACAGCCCAGTTCCAGCACTTTCATGCCAGGTTTCAATTCGGTCTTCCTGCATACCAGATCAAGCTTGGCTTCCTGGGCCTCATCCAGTGTTTTTGCATTTTTCCAGTAGGCACAGGTATAGTTCATCCTTTTATCCAGCATTCTCCTGTACAAATCATTTCCCAGGTCATAATGCTCCTCTCCCACTTTCCGGGACCGGCCTCTGGTTTGCATGTTAAACAATTTGCTTCTCAGCAGGAACAGCATGGTTTTCCAATCCCCCTTGATTTTAATGTCCAATTCCGCCCGCAGCACCCTGTTGATGAATTCGTCCAGGGACGGAGCGTCCCACCAGCCATCCATGTATGATTCTCCCACTGCCAGTATGCCTCCATTGAGGACACGTTTATAAATGCGAGGATCATGAATCTGAATATCCCAGGGTTTATCTCCATTGACGGTAATTTCCGCATCTTTTAAAAGTGACCGTACAAATTTTTCCGGTGTCATGACTTTGAATATTTGACTGTTATTGCAAATAATCTCTAAAAAATAAAAATAACATTTCTATACGGAAATTCAAAGGACAGATATCACGGGTAGCCAAAAAAAAAGCATCCCGTGGGATGCTTTTTCCATTTCATATATTGAAGATTAAACGTTTTTAAAAGCTTTCAATCCGGCAAAAAGGGCCGCGTTGCCCAATTCGCGTTCTATACGCAACAGTTGGTTGAATTTGGCAATTCTTTCGCTCCTGCATCCGGAGCCTGTTTTCAGGTGACCGGCACTTACGGCTACAGTCAGGTCGGCGATCGTAGTATCTTCGGTTTCGCCCGAACGGTGAGACACGAAGCAGTTATAGTTATTTTTTCCGGCCAGCTCGATGGTCTCCAATGTTTCGGTGAGTGTCCCGATCTGATTCAGTTTGATCAGGATGGAATTAGCAGCATCTTCGTCAATGGCTTTTTGCAGGAGTTTTTTATTTGTACACAGCAGATCATCGCCCACCAGCTCGATCTTGCTCCCCAGCTCACGGGTAAGCATCTGCCATCCTTCCCAGTCGTTTTCAGCCATGCCGTCCTCCAAAAGGACAATCGGATATTTCGAGACCCAGTCTTTCCATATTTCCACCATCTCAGCGGAGGTCTTTACCGACTGATCTGATTTGAAGAACACATATTTTCCGTCTTTCCACATCTCACTGGTGGCCGGGTCGAGGCAGATGGAAATATCTTCTCCGGGTTTGTAGCCAGCCTGTTCAATAGCCTTTATGATCACTTCAACAGCTTCTTCGTTGGATTTCAGGTTGGGAGCATATCCTCCTTCATCCCCTACGCCGGTATTATAGCCACGATCTTTCAATACATTCTTCAGGGCATGAAAAGTCTCAACCCCCATACGTATGGACGTGGCAAAATCGGGTGCATTATGGGGTGCAATCATGAATTCCTGGAAATCCACGCTGTTCTGCGCGTGAACACCTCCATTGATCACATTCATACAAGGTACCGGCAGAAGCGAAGCATTTACACCGCCGATATAGCGATAGAGAGGCATTCCGAGTGCTTTGGCAGCTACATGAGCTGCAGCCAGAGAAACACCGAGGATGGCATTAGCCCCCAGTTTGGCTTTATTGGAAGTACCATCCAACCCGATCATGGCATAATCCAGATCCCGCTGACGGGTAACATCCATGCCTGTAACAGCCGGCGCTATGATGTCGTTCACATTGGCAACTGCTTTCAATACGCCTTTTCCTCCGTAACGGCTCTTGTCTCCATCACGCATTTCTACAGCCTCTTTCTCACCGGTTGAAGCCCCGGAAGGAACAATGGCACGATCCGATATGCCGTTTTCAAGCCTTATTTCGACTTCTACGGTGGGATTACCACGTGAGTCCAATACTTCCTGTGCAATTACTGATTTAATTTTCATTTATTTTCCTCCTGTTTTTTGAATTTTATAGTTATTAACATTCCCGTTAAAAATTAGCAACAAATTTAACAAAATTCGATTTAGATGTTATCATTTTTTCAAAAAATCCGGATTTTAGGTTGCCGGGATATTAATCTCTTTAACCAAAAACATGGATAATCCATTTTATTATATCTTCATATAATCAATACCATTGTAATAATTTAAATGATAATGAATCTCCCCGCTGCAAGCAGACGGGGTATCATCATGGAATTGTTAATAATATTTTCGGCGGCGGCGGAGAATACACTCTTCCCTTGTCCGCCTTTTGGCGGATTAAATACAAATCAGGTAGGTATCAACTATTACCATTACATTCGTTGATACATAAGTTTTTCTATATTTCGTTTATCTTTGGGCTCTGTAAAGATTCATGATAAAGCCTGTAAATGAAATCTGTAAATAAAATACTCAAAGACATCTACTTCTTTTTTCCGGTACAGTTGTTTCTTGAGACTTTCCGGAGGAATCACATGCTGGTATTGTTTTGGCTTTTACTTTTTTTGTTCATCACCAAAGGAGCCGGATACCGTTACGGAGTATATACTTTATTTCTGGAACCTGAATATCTGGAACATATAAATTTTCTTTCTTTTCTGATCCTTGGCTTCACCACCGGTATTTTTATCATGACCTATCATATATCATCCTATATTACCAATGCATACCAGTTTCCGGTCATTGCAACCCTCAGCAAACCTTTCCTTCGTTTTTCCCTCAATAATTTCATCATCCCTGTCGGTTTTATCATCACTTATTTGATTTTCAGTATACGTTATCAACACGATTACCTGCTCTTGTCATTTTCTGACATTCTGATCAACATTTTGTCTTTTTTAACCGGGATCGTCATTTTTTACATGCTCACCTTTGCCTATTTCCGTATTATGAACCACAGCATGGAGAATATTATTTCCTTAAGTAAAGGCAAACTGGGGCAATGGAAACTCACCAAGCCCCTGCAGCGCATTCTACAAAAAGACCTGCTTTGGAAAGCGGCCAAGGCGCCTGTTCATAACATCGGAAATGCCAAGGTCGGACTGTATTTCTTTACGCCTTTTCATATCCGGCGTGCTCCCATGCGAATAACCCTGCAACCGGCCCGCGCACAACAGATACTGAACCGCAACCGCTCCTTTGCCGTGGTATTTGCTTTTCTTATATTGTTTTCTCTGACCATTATCGGTTTATATATCAACAAGCCTTTTTTTGCCATACCTGCTGCTGCCAGTCTTATGCTGATGTTCGGTATGGCTTTGTTGGTGTATGATCTGTTTTATGTTTTTTTCAAAGAATATGCTTTATGGATCTTTTTGGCTTTGTTGATTCTTGTATTCTACATTATCAACAGTGGCATTATCGTACACCGGGAAGGTCAGGCATACGGTCTGATTTACAACACCTCACAATCAAATAAAAGTTTATCGTTGGCTCCCGACCCCGGTCAGGCACAAAAAGACTATCGCAATACGCTGGCGATTCTTGACCGGTGGAAAGAGAAGGTAAAAAAAAGCGGGGAGAGACTGCCTCGCCTGGTTATTATCAATCATTGCGGCGGGGGTCTGAAGGCCGCTTTGTGGAGTTATTATTCCGTTGCCTTTGCTGACAGTTTGATGCATCACCGTCTGCTGCCACATGTAGAACTGCTTACCGGCGCTTCAGGAGGAATGTTCGGTGCGGCTTATCTCAGAGAGCTTTATCTGCGAAAGCAACAGGGATACGCAGGAGCCGATTCGCTCACTGCACGCTTTCAGGATCTCTCGCGTGACATGCTTAATCCCATTGTGTTGCATCTGGCTCTGAAAGACTGGTTTATAACATTCCAGACCTTTGAATACAATCATCAGATTTATCGCCGTGACCGGGGCTGGGCCCTGGAACATAAATTCAACAAGAACACCGGTTACATCCTTAATAAACCACTCTCCGCCTACCGTAAACCGGAGGAAGAAGCGCTGATCCCTCTGATGTTTCTCACGCCCACAACGATCAATGACGGAAGACAACTACTCATTTCCCCGATTCATACATCTTATATGTGCGACCGGCCGGTACTGAAAGAAACTCCTTCCATGATCGAATTTTTACGTGCCTATCAATTTTTGGGCGCAGATCAACTGCGTTTCACCACGGCCCTCCGCCTGAATGCCAGCTATCCTTTTATCACCCCGGTGGCTACACTCCCCGGGAAACCTCCTCTTAACATTACGGATGCAGGCCTCCGCGACAACTTCGGCTATCTGGCCAGCCTTCGTTTCCTGTATGTCTTCCGAGACTGGATCAACCAAAATACCAGCGGAGTTGTTTTTATCAGTATAGGGATCGATAAAAAAAACGAAATCATAAGCACCAACCCCAATGATGTGCTGGCCCCCTTCGAGAACCTCTATGAAGATTTCTTCAACTTTCAGCGTCTTAACGGCCAGGTAATGATCCATCCTATACGTTCAATGTTTGATGTGGATTTTGATATCGTGAACCTGAACCTGGACGAGCGAGACAACCGCATATCTTTAAGCTGGCACCTGACGACCCGTGAAAAAGAGCTTATTAAAACTTCTATTTTTACACCCGGCAATCAGGCCTCCCTGAAGAGATTGCAGGAACTCTTCAAATAGTTCCTGTTCTTCCTGTCTCCCTCTTCCTGCCTTGATTCTGCAAATCTTTGATTGGCTGTTTTACGGAAATTCTCCCTCATTTATCTCTCCCTTCTCTCTTCTCTTCTCAAGGTGTACTATGTTTCAGATAGTTGTGTAAGGCTTTCAGGATATTCTTGCGGGTGACCAGTCCTACGATTCTTCCCGGGTTTTTCGGGTCAACAACGGGGGCGCGACCGATATTCCTGGAACCCAGTTTTTCAAGTGCTTTTCTCAGACATTCATCCGGGTAAGACACAATCAAGTCAGTAGACATGATCTCCTTTACGGGATGTTTTTCTTTTCCGGCAGCCAGGGCTTTATTGATATCTTTATGGGTCACAATGCCTGCCAGCATTCCGTTTTCATTAACCACAGGAAAGCCACGGTGTCTGGTTTTTTTGATCATGAGGCCAGCTTCTTTAACAGAGGTCTCTTCCCGGAGCGTGATCACATCGCGGGACATGGCTTCCGATACCAGGATTACATCAAGCAGGTCCGGTTGTACGGGCTGGGATGTGTCAATACCACGGCGGGCCAGTTTCATGGTGTATATGGATTCACGAGACCATTTACGCAACACAAGGGTTGAGATCACCACCGCAGTCATCAGGGGCAGTATGATTTTATAATCCCCGGTCATTTCAAACAGGATCAGAATAGAAGAAATGGGAGCCTGGGCAGCTCCGGCAAAGACTGCCGCCATACCGATCATAGCACTCGCACCCGGATTAATGGCTATCGCGGGGAACAGGATCATAGTAACCTTACTGAATACCACCCCCAGCATAGAGCCTATAAACAACGAAGGAGCAAAGATTCCCCCCGAACCGCCCGACCCCAGGGCTACGGAAGTCGCCAGCAATTTGGCAAAGACCAGAATCAACGCCAGCAAGGCGGTAACCTTGCCATAGAGCGCCAGCTCGATAGACTTATATCCTACCCCGAAAACCTGGGGATAATACAAACCGATCACGCCGATGATCAATCCCCCGATGGCAGGTTTTACAAAACCAGGCACCGGAATGCGGTCAAAAATATCTTCCGATTTATATAGCGTAACAATAAAAAGATAAGCCATAACCGCCGCCAGAAGGCCAAAAACCAGATAAAACAGGATCTCCCATGGGCTGTTCATCTGATAGGCGGGGACAACAAAGGCAGGATTATTCCCCAGGTACTTTCTTGAAACAACGGTGGCCAATACAGAAGCCAGTACCACCGAAGAAAGATGGCGGGGTGCATAGCTACGTAATATGATCTCCAGGGCAAAGAAAATTCCGGCCAGGGGTGCATTAAAGGTAGCGGCAATACCTCCGCCGGCACCGCAGGCAACCAGTATTTTTACTTTTTCTCTGGGAAGATGAAACAGTTGTCCTAAAGAAGACCCCAGTGAACTGCCTATCTGAACAATAGGTCCTTCCCGGCCAACAGATCCCCCCGAACCGATACATACCGACGATGCCAGCGCCTTGATCACAGCTACCCGGACACGGATCCGTCCCCCCTCCCGATCCACAGCATACATCACTTCCGGAACACCATGCCCCTTGGTTTCAGGCGCCAGGTAATAAACCAGAAAACCAACAATCAACCCTCCTGCCGCCGGGATAAGAACAATGTAATACGAACTCAAGGAGGACAAAAGGCTCTTGCCACCGGAAAAAAACATGACCGTGAATTCATGAATGAGCCACCGGAAAACGACAGCCCCATAACCGGCACCAATACCGGCCAATACAGCAAAAAACAAAAGAAACGCCGTATCTGAAGTTCTGACAAGATAGACCAGCTCACGATATCTTTTCTTCATCAGAATATTTTTTGCAGAATAAATAATCAATAAATATAAATAATTATCTCTATGGTTGAACATTTGTACAAAATATTTCGTTTTTTTGATCTTTGAAAACATAACTTTCAAAAACATGAGATCTTTCAATTTTTACAAATACCATCTTTTTCCCTCCCTGCTCATTGCCATCTCTCTGATTATTTTTTACGGCTGTGGTTCCGGCAATAAAGACAAACCTGATACCGCCGGCATCAATATGCCTTACAACAAAGTCTTAAAACCGGCCGGGAAGATGATCATCTTCGGGGATTCTGCCCTGGAAAATCATGCACTTGATGTAGCTCTTTCTCCTGATAAGAAATATATTGCCGTCGAAGAGCGTTACAGTGTACTGGTCCTGGATGCCGGAAAAGACTCAATCCTTTTCAGTTATTCCGTACGTGATAATATACCGCACACAGCGAACACCTATTCGGGGATTCTCTGGGTCAATATCCGGGGAAAATCCACCCTTTTCTGGAGTGCCCGCAACACGGTGTTCCGTGCTATATGGGACAGTCTGAAACTATCGGTTATAAACACTTATCATTTTGATCCTGAAGGGGAGGCAAGGGCATCTCTGCCGAACGAATTGGTTTTTTCAGACAGTGACGGACACCCGGTACTTTATATTGTTCTTAACGGCAATGACCGACTGGTCAAACTGGATCTTGACACCGGGACAGTTTTGTGGCAATCCCATACGGGGCTGGCTCCTTACGGGGTGGTCAGCGCTGCCGGGAAACTCTATGTAACCAACTGGTCAGGGAGTGTACCTACGGAAGGGACGCCGGCTACTGCCGGTATCCCCTGGGGAAATGCTTCGGTTGATTCGGTAACCGGATCGGTGAACTCCGGAACAGTCAGTGTAATAGACCCTGAAACCGGAAAAGTTATCCGGGAATTACCCACAGGATTGCATCCCAACGACCTGGTGGCTTCCCCCGACGGAAAATTTGTTTATGTAGCCAACGGCAATGACGACTACATCTCAGTCATCCGTACAGAATCGGATCATGTTGTCGAAAAAATCTCGGTACGGCTGATGCAGGAAAACAATCCCTATTTTGGTGATTCGCCCAATGGTTTGGCTATCAGTTCCGACGGAAAAACACTATATGTAGCCAATGGGATGGACAATGCCATCGCTGTGGTTGCACTTGGAGAAAAGGCTTCTTCCGGCGGTACTGAAGGAAAGAGCAAGTTGACAGGTTTTATTCCCACCGGTGCCTATCCGGGAGGCATTGCGCTGGCAGAAGATATGAAAAAAATGTATGTAGCTAACATTGAGGGACTCGGAGCCCGTACACTTTTTACCGGCATGCATGCCAAAGGAAAAGCCCCCTCTTCCCGGGGAGCCTACAATGCCCACAAGATGCTGGCAGGACTATCCATCATTCCCTTGCCGAATCAACCGCAGCTTGCCTCCTGGACCATCACGGTCAGGGAAACCAATCGCATGAACCGGGTAAAAATGGCATCCCTGCTTCCGCGCAAAGACTGTAAGCCGGTACCTGTACCCGAACGCGTGGGAGAACCTTCTGTTTTCAAACATGTTATCTACATCATTAAGGAAAACCGGACCTATGACCAGGTACTGGGCGATATGAAACAAGGCGACGGCGATACCTCTCTCTGTGCTTTCGGAAAAGAGGTTACCCCCAATACGCACAAACTGACTGAACAGTATGTGTTACTGGACAGGTATGAAGCTTCCGGTAAATGCTCGGCCGAAGGTCATCTGTGGACGGACGCTTCAATCGTTACCGATTATATTGAAAAGAATGTGAGAGCCTGGTTCCGCAGCTATACCCATGTTCTGTACGATGCCATGGCTTATCCCAAAACCGGTTTTATCTGGGACAATGCACTGGATCATGGGAAGAGTGTCCGGATATACGGGGAAGCTTCCGTGCCAACCGGTTACGGAAATAAAAAATGGGCTGATATCTACCATGATTATCTGGCGGGGAAGCCAGTACCTTTCGAGAACAAAACGACCATAGACAGGGTCAGGGGCATCCTTTCCCAGAGTTACCCGGCATATGACAGCCATAACTTTCCGGATATTATGCGGGCCCATGCATTTATTGAAGACCTGCACCGGTATGAAAAGATGGACGGGGATGCGCTGCCCAATCTGATCGTCATGGCTTTACCCAATGACCATACGGCAGGCACCTCTCCGAATCATCCCACCCCCCGCGCCATGGTGGCCGACAATGACCTGGCATTAGGACAGATCATCGAAGCCCTTACCAGGAGCAGATTCTGGAAAAATACCGTAGTCTTTGTCACCGAAGATGACTCGCAGGCCGGCTGGGATCATGTTTCTGCCTACCGCACCGTGGCATTGGTGATCAGCCCGTATTCAAGGCTGGGAAAAACAGTTTCCACCCGGTATAATCAAACTTCCATGATCCATACCATTGAGCAGATTCTCGGACTGCCTCCCATGAATATAGAAGATGCTACCGCCGATCTCATGACCGGTGCATTCTCCGACACACCTGATTACACGCCGTACACTCATGAAAAAAACCGTATCCCACTGGATGAAATGAACCCTCCGGCAACCACCCTTACCGGTAAAGACCTTTATTTTGCCAAAGAATCAGCCCGCCTGGCAGTTCTGGGAATAGATGCCGGAGAAGATGACCTGATGAACCGTATTATCTGGCATTCCTTTCGCAGAGAAGCACCCTATCCTGCACATCTGGCCGGTAAAGATGATGACGATTGATCCACTTTTTTTCCTATCTTTCGCACATGAGTAGTTTAGACCCCATTAGAGGCATACTTAACAAGATCATAAATGATCATATCTCGGGATCGGGCGCTCTTCAGCTGCAACTAACGGATGAATTGCTGACGTATCTGATCGATGCTCCCGATCTGACGGATCACGAAGTGAAAGCGCTGAATAAACTGTTTGCTTCATTTAAAAAGAAGATGGCTGACTTTGCCATCCTGTCCCATTTTTCCGATCAAGTTATGGATCATCTTCCCGAAGGAAGCGGTTTGTCTTCGGCAGATCTGTATGATTTCATTCTGGCTTACCGGAAGCAATAGCAACAAGTAAACAAACAGACCACAGAAAAATTTCTGGATAGGGTAACACTCAGGAACAAACGGATTTTGTTACACAGCCAGAGTTCGGTTGTCCGTCATCTTTTCCGTCAACTGACCAACCGTAAGC
>DRPN01000059.1 GCA_011374625.1 Bacteroidota bacterium | reverse complement strand
TCAATTGCCCCCCCTGAATTGTAATCTTTTCACCTTGCATAATTTAAATTTTTATAGTAAAATTATTAAGCCATTGCTTTTCTTTTTATCATATCGACAAAAATATCTAAATCGCAGAGTTTCCCGAAATATACGAACAATGTTTTAGGGAAAGCTACTCAAAATCAAGATCAAACTGGCGTTTCAGATTCTGTAACTCCGGGTTTTTCTTCGCAAGATAAACGAACCTCTCTTCCGGAGTATACGGTTTTCTGGAGGATGTGCCGCCCGTATTCTTTTCTACCTCTATGTGCAACCGGATTCCGTAATTGTCCAGTTCTTTCTTCAGATAGTCCATCAGGTCTGGTTTAAGGTTTTGCTCGAAATCTTCTTTCAGGTTTTTATTTTCCAGTATGATCCTTATGTTTTTTTCATCTATCATTTCCGGCATATGGATTCGGAGGGCGGCAGCAAAACGGGGTTTTTTACGACTCATTCTCTCGGCATATTCCATCCATTTCCGAGTCAGTTTCTCCAGCGTAAAAGGTTTTTCCGGCATAGGTTCCCTGACAGCAACTTTTTCCTCTCCGACTTCATCACACCTTGATTGTTTGATAATATCCCCGTTCAGTGCATCCTTAATGGAAATAGTGGAAGGCATTTCCGAAGATTTTTTAGCATGTACCTGTCCGGTAGCCGGTTGTGTAATGCCAGCATCATCCACGGTCTCCGTATCCTTGTGATTCACATTATACTGCCCTGTCACTTCATTTCCGGCAGGTGGAACAGATTTTTCTTCCTTTGGAACAGGCGTATTATTCCTAACCTTTGTATCAACAAGAGAAGAAGTCTGTTTTTTTGCGTCCTTTGGCGGTTGTTCTATCTCATTAGGTTGTTCCGGTTTTTTTTTTAATGCACTGATCTTCAGCAAGGCCAACTCAACATGCAAACGTTGGTTCTTGCTTGACCGGTAAGTAATATCCGCCTGATAACATATATCCAGGGCTTTATACAGAAAATCCACAGGACATTTCCTGGCTTGTTTCAGATATTGTTCCCGAACCACGGCTCCGACCTCCAGCAAGGGCAAGGTCACTTTATCGTGCGCTACCAGCAGATCCCGGAAATGACTACTCAGTCCGGAGAGAAAATGTTGTGCATCAAAACCCTTGCTCAATATCTCGTTAAAGATCAGAAGGCTTTCTGTGGCATTTCCTTCCAGCAGGTTTCCGGTAATCTTGAAATAGTAATCATAATCCAACACATTCAGACTTTTAATCACCATCTGATAAGTCAGGTTTCTCCCTGAGAAGCTCACCAACTGATCAAAAATGCTTAGTGCATCCCGTAATGCCCCGTCAGCTTTCTGGGCAATCACATTCAGCGCCTCCGGTTCGGCCTGGATCTTTTCTTGTTCAGATACATACTGCAAGTGTTGAACGATATCCTCCACCCCGATACGATTAAAATCAAACACCTGACACCTTGAGAGTATGGTTGGCAGGATCTTTTGTTTTTCCGTGGTAGCCATAATAAAAATGGCATAGGGAGGAGGTTCTTCCAAGGTCTTCAGAAAAGCATTGAAAGCTTGCTGGGAAAGCATATGTACCTCATCAATGATATAGACACTGTACTTACCTACTTGGGGAGGGATCCTAATCTGATCGATAAGATTACGTATATCATCCACAGTATTATTGGAAGCAGCATCCAGCTCATGGATGTTAAAGGAACGGTTCTCCATGAATGCCTTGCATGATTCACATTCATTACAAGGTTCTCCCTCCGGTGTAGGGTGTTCACAGTTAATAGTCTTGGCCAGGATGCGTGCAACAGTTGTTTTTCCAATGCCCCGTGGTCCACAAAAAAGATAAGATTGTGCCAAATGTTGGGATATGATCGCATTTTTCAGGGTCTGCGTAGTAGTTTCCTGCCCAATCACCTCCCGGAAAAGAACCGGTCGATATTTTCGTGCTGATACAATAAAATTCTCCATAATAATCTTGCAACAAAGTTATTTTAAAACAGAAAAAGTTACCAAGGATACTGTTCTGTTTTACAAAGATAACCAAACTGTTGGAATTTTTCAGGTATGAAAAGTAAAAAAACAGAGATATTTTGCAGTAGATAAAAAATGTTCTATTTTTGCACTCCATTAAATTTAATGATTCATTTAAAAACCGATAAAGTATGTTAAATCATTACGAAACCGTTTTCATTGCAACTCCCGTTTTGTCTGAATCCCAGATAAAGGAAACGGTAAAAAAAGTAAAGTCTGTAATTACTAACCATGGTGGGAAAATCGTCCATGAAGAGAATTGGGGCCTGCGAAAGCTGGCTTATCCGATTCAGAAAAAATCCACTGGGTTTTATTATCTTATTGAATTTCAAGGCGAAGGAAGCCTGATCGAAAAACTTGAGACCGAGTATAGGCGTGATGAACGTTTTATTCGTTTCCTGACCTTCAAGATGGATAAATATGCCATTGAATATGCTGAAAAGAAAAGAATGCAGAAGAAAAGCAATAATGATGAAAAAACCAAAAATAAAGTGGAGGACTAAAGCATGGCACAGAACGATTCAGAAATCAGATACCTGACCCCCCCGTCAGTTGAGATCAAAAAGAAAAAGTATTGCCGGTTCAAGAAAAACCGGATCAAATATGTGGATTACAAAGATCCTGAGTTCCTGAAAAAATTTTTAAACGAGCAGGGAAAGATTCTTCCACGCCGGATTACGGGAACCTCGTTGAAATACCAGCGGAAAGTAGCTCAGGCTGTCAAAAGAGCCAGACATCTTGCACTATTACCCTATGTTACGGATCTTTTAAAATAGAGGAGAAAAAATGGAGATTATTTTAAAAGAAGATATGCCCACGCTGGGCCGCAAAAATGACATTGTCAAGGTAAAAGACGGTTATGCCAGAAATTACCTTATCCCTAGGGGTTACGCCATTGCCGCTACCCCTTCTGCTAAAAAAATGAACGAGGAAAACATGAGGCAACGGGTCCACAAGGAAGAGAAGATCAAGAATGAAGCCCGGGAGCTGGCTAAAAAATTAGAAGGACTCTCCCTTACGATCGGCGCCAAGACAAGTTCTACCGGCAAGATCTTCGGTTCAGTAAATACCATTCAGATTGCTGAAGCGCTTGCAGAAAAAGGCTTTAAAATTGACCGGAAGAATATTTCCATCAAAGGAGATGTTGTAAAAGAGGTCGGAAAATATACGGCAACCATTCATCTTCATCGTGAAGTGACGGTTGAGATAAACTTTGAAGTTATCTCTGAATAAGTAATTTATGATATTAGAAAAGTTGACTTTCAAGACAACTTTTCTAAGTTTAAAATTACCTTACGGCGATTGTTTCTATTTCGACCAGCGCACCCATTGGCAATCGGACTACTTCGATCGCAGCACGGGCAGGGTGTTTCTCTTCGTAAAATGAAGCATAAACTTCGTTCATCTCCTTAAAATCATCCATGTTTTTTAGGTATACTGTAGTTTTCACCACCTCATTTCTGGTATACCCGGCAGACATTAGTATGTTCTCAATATTTCTCAGTACCTGTTGGGTTTGTTCCCTGATGCCCCCGGGAACAATCTTTCCCGTTTCGGGATCTACGCCCAGCTGACCGGAAACAAAAAGCATCCCGTTTACTTCAACAGCTTGACTGTAAGGACCAATAGTCTGCGGAGCCTTGAATGTGTGTATGGTTTTATTCATCACATGTTTTTTTTATGGTTAATATTCAAAGATATCTATTTTCCAGATATTATCATTCCTCATTCCCCTATCTGTCATACCAGCTTTTTCTCTTCTCATATTTCAGGTCTCTAAGGATAGAGGATTTTACATTGATCGTAAAACTGTAGCTCTGGTGATAACCGATAGGGATCCAAGATAGGCTCATTTCCCAGCAATGCAAGTCCCGGTGGATATTGATGGAAGTATAGGTTAGCTTGTTCATTTTAAAGTCCCATCCTGTCTTTCCGTTTATCTTCCATTTAGGTGTAAGACTCAAACTTCCCGACACATTAAGTGTCTGAACAATGGAAGAGGTAAACGACTGTTTTCTGTAGTTCAGGTTATAGAAGATCTGTATATCCCAAGGGATATTAAAATAATCATAACCAGATACATTTTGATTTTGTGCTATGAGATTTTTCTCAGGCGGACCAATAGCTGATTCCATGCTGATTATCTCCCCCGGGCCTCTCATAGAATGTTGTTGACTCCCTCCTGCAGATTTCTTTTTTCCGCCCATAAAATGGAGATTCAGGGAAAAGTTGAAATTGGTTAACCGGAACAGTGAATTGGAAATGGCGATATTAGGAGTATTGATAACTTGTCCTTTTTCATTCAGGGCATAAGGATTCAAGATCCCTCCGAATGTCATCTGAATATTGTTCTTCCACAAACGGGTTCGACCATTGAACGACAAAGGTGCCCAACGGAGAGAGTCTTTGAAAATATTATAATTGGTCGAGAAATTCAGGCTCTCAAGCAATTTTACTTTTCTCGTATCGTTTGAAGTATCATTGCTGCTCTTCACCTTCATTTCTAAATTATTATTAAGGGAGAAATTAATTATTCCTGATCGTCCCGGCAGAGAGGGTGTTCCATAAATCTCTCTTTCATAAACAGAATATTGGGTAACCTTGTTGGTAGTAGTATCCGAAACTTCCTTGTAATAATCGGGCATGATCCCTGCAAGGTCAGGGATATAGGAAAAACTCACCGCGGGGGTCATGACATGGCGGATAGCTTCCACTTTGTTATCCGGGTTTTTAAAGATAAACATACCGTAGATTTTGGGATTCAACGACATGCTAATCGAAGGTCTTACTGACTGTACATAGGTTGCCCGGTGAATCGTATCCGTAATTAGCCGGGAAACATAGCTTGCCTGGGCGGCATCGTAACTATAAACAAATTGTTTTTCAATGTATTTGGTATAGAGTATCCCGGTATACTGAATCTGAGGGGAAATATTAAAATTGTTGAAAGGTTTTAAATTAACCCCCAGGGGGATAGTATGTTTGAATCCGTTTGACATATTATTAAACACTTCGGAGGTAAACAACAGTGTATCTACTGTCTTGATACGGTTTTCCAATAAAGCGTTATATGACAGATCAATATTATCATACCAGTGTCGGCCGGTGGAGTTTTTTCTTCTAAAAGGATAGATCCTGTTCATGGTAAAAGCCATTTTAGGCAGGTTAAGGTACACTGCTTTGGTCCGGGAGTTCTGTGAATGGGATAAGCTGCCAGAAAAGTTAAAGGGTGTTCCCGGCCACATCTTGGAAAAGGAAATACTCGATTGTTTCGTATTGGTTAAATAATTAGTAGCATCGTAACTATGATTCCTGTCGTATGAGCTGGAACTAAGATTAACCGAGGCCCTGAATGTACTGTTAGGATTGGCTTTGGGATCCTGATTGTGAGACCATTTAACAGAATAATCATTCCGGGCGACATAATTACCCAGATCAAGACTACCCGACACATTTTTATAATAATTCACACTAAAATTTCCTCTATATTTGTATCTTTTCCTGTAATTTGAGCCTACCCGCACCCCCCAGGTTCCGTTGGTATAAATATCTCCGGTAACATTGAAATCGAAATAGTCATTCAGAGCAAAATAATACCCCCCATTCCGGAAGTAAAAACCCCTGTTTCTTTCTTCCCCATATGAAGGAATCAATATCCCGGAAGCATGGGTTTTTTTTACGGGAAAAAAGCCAAAAGGAACAGCTATAGGCAACGGTATATCCGCAATTACCATATAGGCTGGTCCGGATACGATTTCTTTACCGGGAACCACTTTGGCCTTGGTCAGAGCAACATAATAATGGGGGTGTGGAGCGTCACAAGTAGTGTATTTTCCATTTATAATATCAAAAACGCCATTTTCCTGTTTCTTTGTGATACCACTATGAAGAAAACCTCCCTCCTGCTGAGTAACAATTCCCTGAATATACCCCTTTCCCGTCTTATAATTGTACCTCATGGTATTGGCTTCAAAACTTTCCGACCCCTGGGTAAAATTGGGTTTGCCAACAATCTCTCCAATACTGTCCGGAAGGCCTTTGGCAAAGATCTCGTTTGTGTTAAAATCAATCTCTATATAGTCGGCTTTTAGCTCAATATCCTTATAGATAATATCAGCATTACTATACAGATAGGTTTTTTTGGTATCCAGATTTATAATCATTGAATCCGCACACCGGTAGGTAATTCTTGAATCAATCCGGTTGGGAGAGACCGGTTTTGTTGTATCAGCGGATAACGAGTCGATCATGATTATTGTATCCTGCTGAATGATCATAGAATCCGGTAAACGAACAATACTACTGTCAGTTTTTATATGCTGTGCTATAATCTCTTTTTGGGAGTAAACATTATAAATAAAAAATATAGCAACACAAAAAAGAAAAATCTTTTTATGCCAAAGGATTATATTATTTTTGTATGTCGAACGTTTAAATGACAAAGCGTTTAATGACATTTTTACAGCCACGGCAAAACTAACGAAATTCATTGAGATGAAAGTTCCCGCTTCAAATATTCTCAACATATATTTCAGCAACAGTCAACAAAAAATTTTTTTTATTGTTTTAGCAATTTTGCTTTTTCCCCCATGGATAAAGGCCCAAGATAATAATAAAGCGGTTTACAAGATAAAAAAAGTTGTGATAGATCCCGGACATGGAGGAAAAGATCCCGGAACCCTGGGCCAGCATTCAAGAGAAAAGAATATTGTCCTGAGCATTGCCCTGAAACTGGGAAAATATATAGAAGACAATGTCAAGGATGTCCAGATTATATACACACGCAAAAAAGACGTCTTCGTAGAACTGCATGAGCGGGGGAATATTGCTAATACGAATCATGCCGACCTGTTTATTTCTATTCATTGCAATTCCAGTTTGAATAAGAATATTTACGGAGCAGAAACATATGTCATGGGATTGAATGTGGGAGAGCGGAATATGGAGGTAGCCCGCAAGGAAAACGCAGTGATCACTCTGGAGAATGATTATTCCCAACATTATGAAGGGTTTGACCCCAACTCACCGGAATCTTACATTGTTTTTAATTTGATGCAAAATACTTATCTTGAGCAGAGTCTTGAATTTGCAACCCTTGTTCAGAAACAATTCAAAGATAGGGCAGGTCGCCATGATCATGGAGTCAGACAAGCGGGTTTTTTGGTGTTGTGGAAAACATCCATGCCCAGCGTTCTGATAGAAACAGGCTATCTTTCCAATCCAAAGGAAGAAAAGTTTCTGATGTCCGATAACGGTCAGGCCCTTATTGCTTCAGCTATTTACAGGGCTTTTAAAAATTACAAAACCATGATTGAAAGCCAGAGTAATTTTACCGTAGCCCGGGCGGATACCAATCAGTCTTTTTTCAGCGTTCAGGTTCTTACTTCCCGGAAAAAAATCCCCCTGGACGATAAAACTTTCAAAAAATATAAGCCTGTGTTCGAATTTAAAGAAGGAAGTAGATATAAATACACCGTAGGTCGTTCATCATCCTATGAAGAGATTAAGAACCTGAGGAAGCAATTACTGACCGATTTTCCGGATGCATTTTTGGTTGCTGTAAAAGATTACAGGATCATATCCCTGCAGGAAGCTCTGAAGAAGATGAAATAACGCTCCTGGTTTTCATAATATATCTTGTAAAAAGGAAAGTTAAAAATTAAAATTTGCAATAACTTAAATTTAACATATTTTCCATAACGAGAAAAAAAATGCGGAAAAAATGAAACACTCAACGGAACTAAAAGTCGGGATCATAATGACTGTGAGCATTGTAATCTTTCTTTGGTTGTATAACTATATGAAAGGATTGAATTTGCTCAAACACAACAACTCCTATTATGTTGTTTATAACAAAATCAACGGATTAAACGAGTCCAATCCGGTATATATCAACGGATACAAAATCGGTTTGGTGGACGATATCAAATTTGCACCTGACGAATCAGGTCATCTGGTTGTCAAGTTCACAATAGAACAACCTTTCAGGATCCCGAAAGGATCGGTTGCTCAAATCTACAGTGCCGATCTCATGGGAACCCAGGCAATCCGTGTCTTATTGGGCAAATCAGGCGAGTATCTACACGTAGGAGATACCTTACCCGGAACCGTGGAAGGCAGTTTGCAAGACCAGGTAAGCGCCCAGGTATTACCGATCAAGGTCAAGGCCGAGAAATTAATGGCTTCTTTTGATTCGGTATTGGCCGTAATACAGGTAACATTTAATGAAAACTTTAGGAATAATTTCAATAAAAGCTTTGAGGATATACGGTTGGCCGTTAAGCATCTGAAAAATACATCTTATACGGTGGACACCCTGCTGACAAACAAGAATGGACAGTTCGGAACAACCATGACCAATATGGAACAAATTTCATTCCTGTTGAAAAATAATTTGGTAAAACTGGATTATATATTGGACAACGTTTCCGAAATTACAGATTCCCTCACACGTTCTGAGATCAAATCCACTATTAACAACATGAATGAGACCTTAGCCGGAACATCCGCACTTATGACCAGGATAAATAACGGGGAAGGATCACTGGGAAAATTGACTACTAATGACAGCCTTTATCAGGCCATTGTTCATCTGACACACCGGCTGGATACATTGATCAACAATATCACAGAGAACCCTAAAAAATACATCAGGGTTAAAGTATTCTGAGATTTTTAATCTTTTCGGGAAAGACGTTTTGATTAAGAGAGCTATTTTTTTGACGAAAATAGATTATTTTTCATTTCGGGATAGCATCCAGAATTTAATTAATTCACTTTAATACTTTAATAAACATCTATTTAACCTACTTAACATGTAAATTACTGTTTTCCAATATATTGTATTTTTTTATTTTTTTTTTCTATCAAAATAGCTGGTAGTAAAGCTGATATAATTTTCGTTAAAAAATCAAGTGAAATTTAATTTTTTTTTTACATTTTTTTTAAAAAAATTGCTATGTCTTTTAATTAACCGGTATAAAATGTTTTAACTCTACAAAAAACCATGATTAAAACCATGAATAAAGAAACCCAAGATTATGAAATTATTTGGAACAAATGCTTGCAAATCATTAAAGACAATATACCTTCCGTTAGTTTCAGAACATGGTTTGAACCTATTATACCGGTAAAGCTCAAAGATAACGTATTGACCATTCAGGTACCCAGTCCGTTTTTTTATGAATATCTGGAAGAACAATACATTGATCTTTTAAAGAAAATCCTCCGAAAGGAATTGGGTCAGGATGCTAAACTTGAGTACAACGTGGTTATGGAGAATAACACTTTCTCTAACAAACCTTACACCGTTCGTTTTCCCACACGCAGTAAAACAGAGCTTAAGAACAATCCCGTTTCCGTACCCATGGACAAGGAAGAAATATCTATACGGAATCCTTTTATTATTCCGGGATTAAAGAAATTGCGTGTAGACCCCCAACTAAATCCCGAATATTCTTTTACAAATTTTGTGGAGGGTAACTGTAACCGTCTGGCCCGGTCGGCCGGTTATGCTGTCAGCCAGAAACCCGGGAAAACAGCATTTAATCCGCTTTTTGTATATGGTGATTCGGGGCTTGGAAAAACACATCTTGCCCAGGCTATTGGTATCGAGGTAAAGGAAAAATTTTCTGAACTGACCGTACTTTATGTAACAGCAAACCGTTTTCAAACCCAGTTTATCGAATCTATACGTAACAACACAAGAAACGACTTTCTTCATTTCTATCAGATGATCGATGTTCTTATCGTCGACGATGTTCATGAATTTGCCGGAAAAGAAAAGACCCAGGATATTTTTTTTCACATCTTCAACCACTTGCATCAAAGTGGAAAGCAACTGATCCTAACATCCGACAAAGCCCCTGTAGAGCTCCAAGGGTTAGAACAAAGGTTACTATCCCGTTTCAAATGGGGTTTGTCAACAGATCTGCAATCGCCCGACTTCGAGACCCGGATGGCCATCCTGAAAAAGAAAATATATAACGACGGGATAGAAATGAATGATGAAATCCTGGAATACATTGCAACTTACATCACTACCAACATCCGGGAACTGGAAGGAGCCCTCATCTCTTTGTTGGCACAGTCAACGCTAAACAAGAAGGAAATCACTCTGGATCTAGCTCGCAAAATGATTGACAAACTCATTAAAAACACTCACAAAGAGCTTTCCATTGATTACATACAGAAAGTGGTTTGTGATTATTTCGGGATACCCATCGATTTAGTTTTGTCCAAAACACGAAAAAGAGAAATCGTCCAAGCCCGCCAGGTTGCCATGTATTTCTCCAAAAACCTCACCAAATCATCCCTCACGACCATTGGTTCCCGTATCGGAGGGAAAGATCATGCTACGGTGCTACATGCTTGCAAAACCGTGAATAATCTGATTGAAACAGATAAATATTTCCGGCTGCAGATCGAAGAAATAGAAAAAAAACTTAAATCCTGATCTAAATCAGGCTCCCTTCTCTTTCATTCTCAAATCTTTCCCTTATTTTTGCAAAAAATTAAGGCAACTTTTTCAGTATATGCAGATCTGGATACAAATAATTGTTCCTGCATCTGCATATACTTAGAGTCTTGTTTTTAGTAACTTACAGAAAATATCCATACATAAACAATATAGAATGAGATATTTTTTACTAACTCTGGGCTGTCAGATGAACAAATCGGACAGTGAAAGGATCAGGACGGTACTGGAAAATATGGGGTATCACTCCGGCAGTGAGGAAGAAGCGGATCTTATCGGGGTTGTTGCCTGTTCAGTACGTCAAAAAGCCATAGATAGAGTATACTCAAAGATATACAAATGGAACCGGATGAAAGCAAACCGGAACCTGGTTACTTTTTTGACAGGCTGTGTGCTTCCGGCAGACAAAAAGAAATTTGATAAACTCTTTGATTTGGTTTTTACCACCAATGAGCTACCAGATATGCCTGATATGCTCCGACAATACGGTGTTGTCACCTCTTTTACCACCTCCCTCTGGTCCGGCAGTAAGACGCATAAGCATCATGAGGCTTTCCCTCCCCTGACAGAGATTGCCCGTGATAAACAAACCCCTGGAAACAGGCAGGACGGACGAACCATTATGGATCGTTTATGGAAAATCCGCCCCACCTATCACTCCGAATTTGAAGCTTTTGTTCCCATACAGAATGGCTGTAACAAGTTCTGTACTTTTTGTGCTGTACCCTACACACGCGGACGAGAAGTATCAAGATCTTCCCACGAAATCCTGGATGAGATACGCATGCTTATGGAGCACGGATACAAATCTATCACCCTTTTGGGACAAAATGTAAATTCCTACGGGAAAGATAGGCCTGATACAGAGCTTTCTTTTGCCGGTTTGCTAGAAGAGATAGGAAAGCTTTGTGAAAATTACGGAAATAAGTGCTGGGTTTATTTTACTTCTCCTCACCCACGGGATATGAAATACGAAGTAATAGACGTAATCAGCCGGTACTGTTGTCTGGCCCGGCAGATACATCTTCCTCTCCAGTCAGGAGATGACGAGATACTCCGAAGAATGAACAGGAAACATACTGTAGAAGATTACAGGAAAATTATACAGTATATTCGTCACAAACTACCGGAAGCAACTCTATTTACCGATATCATCGTTGGCTTTCCCGGAGAAACGGATACACAGTTTGAAAATACAAGAAAAGCACTGGCTGAATTCCAATTCAATATGGCTTATATTGCTATTTATTCCCCACGTCCGGGAACTGTCAGTACACGCTGGAAAGATGATATACCCATGTCTGTAAAAAAAACACGTTTGCACACCTTGACAGACGATCTGGAAAAAACCGCATTGAAATGGACAAAAGAGTTGCTTGACAGGGAAGTAACCATCCTTGTCACAGGAAAAGACCGGAAGGCCGAATATCTGGACGGGCATACCGAGGGCAGAATCAATGTGCGTTTCCATTCGCCGGATATATCGTTGATCGGCCGGTTTGTCAGGGTAAGGATAACATCCGTCATCCCATTTTCAGTTGAAGGAAAACTTATTGAGGTAGAGGAAAAAGCATGGACAAGTCCCGTAAAATAGCCTTTAAGACATTAGGTTGCCGGCTGAACCAATATGAAACCGATGCACTGATTTCGGAGTTTCGCCACAGGGGATACGAGGTGGTTCTATTCGATCAGTTGGCAGATGTGTACGTAGTAAATACCTGTACGGTTACGAATCAGAGCGATCATAAGTCAAGAAACATGATCAACCAGGTCATACGGCGCAACGGTAATTCCGTTGTAATTGTTACCGGATGTATGGTTAATCATTACAAGAATATTATGGAGCAGCAGGCAGGAATCACCTATGCTGTGCAGAATGACCGGAAAAGCTCTATTGTATCATTGGTTGAAGCTCATTTCAACGGAGAGGTAACATCCCCTGATCTTTTTCCGGCAGATAAGTTTCATTTTCCTCTGACGGATAATTCATTGCATACCCGTAGTCTGATTAAGATACAGGATGGCTGTGACAACTACTGCTCTTACTGTATTATCCCAAAAGTTCGGGGCAGGGCTGTCAGCAGGCCTTTGGATGAGATACTTGAAAACATCCGCAGGCTTGTGGATACCGGTTTCAAAGAAGTAGTTCTAACTGGCGTAAATATCGGACGGTATCAGTATGAAAACGAAAACTTTGAAGACCTGGTTGAAAAGATTACCGGTCTACCTGGAGATTTCCGCTTGCGTATTTCTTCCATTGAACCGGAAGGCTTCGGGGAAAAGCTGTTTGATCTCTTTGCACATCCTAAACTTACCCCCCACTTGCATCTTTGCCTGCAATCAGGATCAGACAATATTCTGAAAAAGATGCACCGGAAATATGATGTGAAGGCATTTATGGGGATGATGGAAAACATACGAAAACGTTATCCCGATTTCAATTTCACGACCGATATCATTGTCGGTTTTCCCGGGGAAACGGAAGAAGATTTCTTACAATCCGCTGAAATAGTGCGTCAGGCCCGTTTCAGTCATATCCATACATTCAAGTTCTCAAAAAGGGACGGAACCCTTGCTGCCCGTATGGAAAATCAGGTTTCCGACGTTGTCAAGACCGAACGCAGCAGGATCATCAGGGAAATCTCACAGGAAAATAAGCTAAAATACTACCGGTCCATGCTGGGCAAACAACAGAAGGTTCTTATTGAAAAAGAAGGAAAAAACTTTTCCATGGGATACGGACAACATTATCTTCCTGTAAGAGTCTGCAGAAAAGTCAGTAATAACAGTATGGTGAAAGTCTTACTGACAGATATCGATGAGGGAGAGAATAAACCTGTTCTGGTAGGAAGGATCATGTAATTTTTTTTACTTTCTAACAAGGTAAGATATTATCTTTTTGTGACATGAGAATTTTAATTGCACCTGACTCGTTCAAGGGAAGTATGTCTTCCGTTGAAGTATCGAAGATCATGGCCAAAGGCGTTCATGAAGTATTTCCCGAAAGCACAACGATACAGGTTCCGTTATCCGATGGTGGCGAAGGGCTCACTGAGGTAATCCTGCATGCTGCGGGAGGCCACAAGATAAAAGTACGTGTCCATGATCCTTTGATGCGTCCCATTACTTCATTTTTTGGTTTAACAGAGGATGGGAAAACAGCTATAATAGAGATGTCTGCAGCATCAGGGATAGAGCTACTACAAGCTGATGAATTGAATCCTCTGATAACTACCACTTACGGTACGGGTGAATTGATCAAGGCTGCACTTGATCAACGTTGCCGTAAAAT
Organism: Bacteroidota bacterium; assembly: GCA_011374625.1. GTDB lineage: Bacteria > Bacteroidota > Bacteroidia > Bacteroidales > VadinHA17 > DRPN01. The sequence goes on along the minus strand of DRPN01000059.1, from coordinate 6,154 downwards.
CATTATCGGAGCCGGAGGCAGTGCAACCATAGATGGAGGCTTGGGATTAATACAGGCGCTGGGAGGACGTTTTCTGGATGAAAAAGGCCATGAACTATTATCCGGAGGGGGCCAGTTGAATCGACTGGCCCATATTGATTTAAAATGGATGGATAAAAGACTAGATAAAACAAAGATATTAGTAGCCTGTGACGTCACCAATCCATTGACCGGCAAGGAAGGGGCAGCAGCCGTCTATGCTCCGCAAAAGGGGGCCTCTGCTGAAATGACAGCTATTCTGGAAAAAAATCTTCAACATCTGGCACATATTATCAGTAAGCAGTTCCATGTAGAAGTATCTGACATGACTTATGGTGGTGCTGCCGGCGGCTTGGCTACAGGACTGGTCACTTTCCTGGGTGCCAAGGCATTGGGGGGATTCGACCTGGTTAAAAAAATCACGGGACTGGAAACAAAGATTAAGGATGCAGACTTTGCGCTGACCGGCGAAGGGAAAACAGACCGGCAAACCCTCTTTGGAAAAGCTCCCTGGTCCCTGGCCCGACTGGCAACCCGGTATCATGTCCCGGTGATTGATTTTACAGGATGGTATGATCTTTCAGGGAAAAAAGCATTGGAAAAAGCTTTTACAGCCATCATTCCCATACATCCTCATCCTCTGACACTGGATGAGGCTATCCGCCAAACTGAAGATCATCTTCTGACATCCGTTACCTCCGTAATGAAACTAATAAAAACGGGAGCATTTATATCTCTTAAAAAAAGCTGACTGCTACCTGACATCTCCTTTTCCCACATCTGCCATTTTAGAATTTCTTCCTGTCAATTTTACATTATCTTTGTGCCACTTTTCAAGAAAACACGTTTGGCATAAAATGTGATAAAAACGAAAAAAACTTAAATAGTAAAAGATTGAAAATGGATACTATGCTAAAAGAGGTACCTGTAAAATCATACAAGGACTTGCTGGAGAAAATTGCAAAAGAAGAAAAAGCCTATGTACTGCTTTACAAAGAAGGATCGAAGCTGAGCGAATGTGCACGCAAGAATATAAAAGCCGCAGCTGATGACAAGAATGACATTATCCTGCACATGGTAAACGTTGCGCACGTGCGGGATGTTCATCCTGTATATGGGGTCACCTCTGTTCCCACCTTGCTTACTTTTGAAAAAGGAAAATTCAAAAATACGTTCAAGGGATGCAATGATGCCAAATACTATAAAACCCTTTTTGAGAATCTATTCTATGCAGCTCCTGCTGCAGGAGAAGAAGGGAAGCCCCAGAAGCGGGTTGTGGTATATTCTACACCATCGTGTCCCTGGTGTAATACACTGAAGAATTATCTTCGCTCCCACCATATCCCCTTTCGTAATGTGGATGTCTCCCGTGACCAGCATGCTGCAGAAGAGCTGGTGAGGAAAACCGGGCAACAAGGTGTTCCTCAGACGGAGATCAACGGACAATGGATTGTGGGATTCGACCAGAAAAAAATTGATCAATTATTAGACATACAAAATTAAACAACTTTAAAATCCTGATACAAATGAAAGAGTTATTACCAGTTAATCAGAACGTTATTCTGGAGATCCAGGATACAGAAACAGAACAGAAGACCGCCACAGGAATCATCATTCCCGATTCCGCAAAAGAGAAACCGAAATTTGCCAAAGTAATAGCAATCAGCAACATTGAAAACATTGAGATTGCCGTCGGTGACACAGTTTACTATAAAGAGTTTTCCGGAACAGAGACCGAATTTGAAGGAAAAAAATATCTGGTAATACCCTATGACGACATACTGGCGAAAGTTGTGGAAACAGAAGAAATTTAACAAATTTGTTTTGATACGTTACGAGAGCAGGCTCAGTCTGCTTTTTTATGTCTGATTCGGGCAAAAAAAAAGGCCGTAAAGGCCTGAGTGAACACTATTCTTCGCAACGGCCAATATTTTTATATTCCTGCCAAACGATATTTGAAGGGAGAGATATTATTGGTCACTTTTCCTTCGTTTTTTAACTCCAAAAGATTATTAAGTCCTTCTGTGTAGGAAAGTGACAGGTTCATAACAATCTCACCCAAAGAAGAATTTTCGTGACTCCTGAGATAATTCAGGATCGCTTCTTTGGAAGTTACTTTCCTTTTTTTCTTTCTACTTGCAAATAAAATCTTCATGACATATGTTTTTTTATTATTTTTCGGTTACTTGCATAATCTTCTCTGACACTTTAAAAAAGTTAACATAGTTGTTTAATTAATAGATGTTTAAAAAGGTAAAAAGGTTGCTCCGGGAAGAAAATATTTCATACAAAACAGGGAAACTATTGATAAATGGCAAGAATTCTTTGATGAAAGGATTAGTTTACCTGAAAGGAATCAGGTATTATTGATCAATCCCTCTCCTTTGGCAACAATCGAAGCCACGGTAGAATCTCCGGTAACATTCACCACCGTACGGAGCATATCCAGAGGCCGGTCGACTCCCAGGATCAAGGCAATCCCTTCGGGGGGGAGTCCTACCGAAGTAAGTACAATAATCAGCATGACAATACTACCGCCGGGCACTCCCGGTGAACCAATAGAAGCAAGCAATGCCGTAAGCAAAATAATAAGCATCTGACCTAGAGTAAGATCAATTCCAAATACTTCTGCAATAAAAATGGCTGCTACTGCCTGGTAACAACTGGTACCATCCATATTGATTGTCACGCCGATAGGAAGGACAAAATTTGAGATTTCCAAATGGACATGCAACTCATTTTCCACCTGTTTTTTTGTTACTGGAAGGGTAGCCGCACTGGAGCTGGTAGAAAAAGCAACCAATTGTGCCGGTAACAACGCTTTTAAAAATTTTCCAGGTTTGATCCCAACAAAGATCCTTATCAGCGTGGGATAAAAAAAGAGAATCAGAAAAAACAGCCCGATTACTACTGTAAGGAAATACAGGCCCAATGCTTTGAACAGGGCAATATCTGCACTGAAATCCACGATCAATGCTGCCAACAGGGCAAAAACACCATAGGGAGCAAATCCCATAAATATGTCTATAATCTTTAGGATGATCTCATTCAGACCATCTATAAAACGTTTTACCGTAGAGACTTTTTCATCAGGTAACAAAACCATGGCTATACCAAAGACAATAGCAAAAAAGATCACTTGCAGCATTTTGGAGTTATCCGAAGAAGCTTTTACAATATTTTCCGGTACCATATCCACAAGAAAATGTAAAAACGATTGTTGTTTTTTTTGTTCGGCAATAGATTGCTTGTTTGCCAATGATTCGAAAAATTTCTGTTGATACTCGATTTTCTTTTTTTCCGGAAAAGTGTTTCCGGGTTTAATGATGTTAACCAAGAAAAGACCAACTGTGACAGCAAAAACAGTGGTAAGAATATAAATAACCAGCGTCTTGATACCTATCCTGGATAGTTTTGAGATATTTGTCAGACTGCCTATTCCACTGACCAAAGAAACAAATATCAACGGAACTGCGACCAGTTTTAACATATTTAAGAAGATCACCCCCCAGGGCTTGATCCAGTTGGTGGTAAACTTATCCCACCCTACAACATAGGCAAAAATACCCCACAACATTCCCAGAGACATACCTATCAGGATCTTCCAGATAAGAGGCAATTTTCTCCACATAATTTTTATCTTATACAGAAACTTTCAACCTGTTAATAATTAAAATCCCAAAATAAAAAAACCTGTTTTTTTGTGTCGCAAGGCCGCAAAAAACAGGTTTTTTTTCTCGTCATCAGCAAGAACGTTTCATTTATTCATGATCATGCACATGTCCATGTTCCAGTTCACTCGGAGTAGCATCCCTTACGCCTACCACTTCACCTTTGAAGAAGAGGCTCATACCTGCCAGCGGATGATTAAAGTCCATCACTACCTGATCATCCTGCACGGATGTGATCACACCGGTAAGTTTATTGCCTTGTTCGTCCATCATGGGAATACGGTTGCCTTCATAAAGCATCTCTTCCTGAAGTTCACCATCCACAACAAATGTTTCTTTCGGTACCGAAATTACTGCGTTATTGTTATATTCACCATAAGCCTGTTCTGAAGTAAGCGTAAAATTAAAACTTTCCCCAACATCTAATCCGTTGAGATTTTGCTCAAAGTCAGGAAGCAAATTTCCTATGCCGAAAATCACTGTCATAGGATTTTCCTGTGTCACGATTTCGAGGATTTCTCCGTTACTATCATTTTGCCTTAGCTCATAGGTAACAGAAATAACTTTTTTTTGTTCTACTTTCATACGTTAATTTGTTTTTCACGAAAACTTTATGATAAAAATTTTCATGTTTGTTTAAAAGATATAATTTATTAAAAATAAGGGTGTAAAAAAAATAAAAAAAAAGCACTCTGCCAATTTATTAAAAAAAAAACAGACAGAATCCTTAAAACACACCTGTTTTTTTCAGAATCCGAATTCCACCCTGATAACCGGATTGGAATATGGCGTAAATTCCCTGTTTCCCAGATAAAACATAAAAAGTATATTTATTGCACTCTTTCTACCTATGGGTTGGTGGTATCCACCTCCCAGAAACCAAGAATTCATCCAGAAACGACCTTCATTATCCTGTCCCGGAACTCCAAAATAGCGGTTATCCATATTCAGAGCTTCATATTCAGCCTGGGCAAATACCCCCCCATTGAATTTAACCGGCAGAACATTTGAAAAACTTTTCAGGAACAGGTATCTGATAAAAAGATTGGGGCCATACATCTGAGTACTATATTTGAAATAAGGAGTGTTTTCCTGATAATATTCATACTTAAAACCTCCACCGATCATCAATCTAGGAGTAAGCCGGTACCCCGCCAGAGGAGCCAGCAACACATCCGTAACCGTGCCAAACTGCAAACCAAAATAGCCGCCCAGATAAACCTTGTCTGAAAGTCTTTTTCTAGGCTTCTCTTTGCCTTCTGCAAAAACAGTTGACTGAAAAAATATTCCGAGAAGCATCATAAGAACAGAAACCCATAAAAGGTTTTTTATTTCTTTTGTATTCTGTATCAACATAATTCAAAATATTTGTAATTTCTGTTATTCATTCTTTATTTGTCAGCCTAATAATTTTAATGAATGACCTCGCAGCAGAATTACGAGGTATCAAAACAAAGTTACTCATTTCGCGAAGCAGAGCTTCGGGGAATTGACTCATTTTAGGATTAATCACAACTTAACTTACGAAATTAAAATAAAATTCTATTTTTATTGTTGATTTTCTAAAATAATAACATGAATGTAATTATTACAGGCGCCAGTAAAGGGATTGGTTTTCAGATTGCCAGATCATTTGTACTGGCAGGGGACAATAAGCTTGGTTTAACTGCCCGAAGTAGTGTTTCTTGTGAACAACTGAAGCAGGAAAATACATCTCCCGGCCCAGAAATCATTTCCTACCCATTTGATCTTGACAGGCTTATCGAATACCCTCGCAAACTGGCAGAACGTATTTATCATGATTTCGATCATGTGGATATTCTCATCAACAATGCTGGTTTTCTGGTAAACAAGCCTTTCATGGAACTTCAGGCAGAGGATTATACGAAAAGTTACAGGATTAATTTTCTTGCTCCTGCCCTTTTGATCAGGGAATTGGTTCCTCTATTGTCCAAGTCTTCTATCAGGCACATTGTCAACATCAGCAGTATGGGGGGATATCAAGGCAGTAAAAAATTTACCGGGCTGGCAGCTTATAGTTCCTCCAAGGCCGCATTATCCAACCTGACCGAGAGTTTGGCAGTGGAATTAAAGGATATGGACATCCATGTCAACTGTCTTGCCCTGGGAGCTGTTCAAACGGAGATGTTGTCACAAGCTTTCCCAAATATCAAAGCACCTGTATCCCCGGATGAAATGGGAAAATTTATTTACCATTTTGCCATAGAGGCCGGAAAGGTGATGAACGGTAAGGTAATCCCCGTTTCCTTATCTATACCATGAAAGTGTATGGGTTAGTAATCCTGCCTTTTACGCTCCGCTCTCTGTTCTAAGCCTCCCTCCTTAGGGCTTAGGGCTTAGGGCTTAGCGCATAGCGTCTAGGGCTTATCACTCATTAAAAATATTTACAAATACTTTTAAATACTTTTAGACTTTTCAACCCTTCAACTTTTCAACTCTTCAAC
>DRPN01000109.1 GCA_011374625.1 Bacteroidota bacterium | reverse complement strand
TCAGCAGAAACCCCATTGGACAACTCGAAGCACATGGTTTCGGGTATATCCTTGGGATAAGGATGTGCAGAGTGAGTGTTGTAAAGAAAGAGCTATTGACACGTGCCGGGCGGTATAAAGAAGTGACCCCGGAGATCAAACGATCCCATGTCTCCTCTCCGCAAAAAGTAAAACAAGTATTGCATGAGGGCAAAAAGTATGTTATCTGCTTTAATACGAAACAGGCCGGAAAAGATGCTGCAGACAGGAGGTAGTGCCAAAGATTTTATGACCGTGGTATATTGCTGTGTATCTGATATATGTATTTTCCAAATAGAAAAGATGAGTTTGAAATTAAATCCTTATATTTGCCTATGACCTTTTTAGACTAAGTTCAATGATGATGAAAAGTAATTTAAATATTTTTTATTCTATTACATTAAGTATGGCTGTGTTGGTTTTAGCAGACTCTTGCTCGAGTTCTAATAAGAATACAGCTTTCCTGAAACCTCCGAATATCCTATTAATTATGGCGGATGACCTTGGTTATGGAGATATCGGTTGTTACGGGAGCAAGACAATCGTTACCCCTAATTTGGACCGTTTGGCCTCCGAAGGAATGAGGTTTACCGATTTCCATTCCAATGGTGCAGTATGCAGTCCTACCAGGGCAGCGCTGATGACAGGGAAATATCAGCAACGAGTGGGTATTGAGGGAGTGATTACGGCTGCTCATCACCGTGATGTAGGTTTGGTGCTGAAAGAAGTAACCCTGGCTGAAGCTTTGAAAAAGGCAGGATATGTCACCGGGATATTCGGGAAATGGCATCTTGGTTATGCAGAAAGATATAATCCGACTCATCAGGGTTTTGATGAATTTAAGGGGTATGTTAGTGGGAATGTGGATTATTTCTCACACATTGATCAAGAAGGGTACTTTGACTGGTGGAGAGATTCAATATTAAAGGATGATAAGGGTTACACAACGGATTTGATTACGCAATATGGTATTGATTTTATAAAAAGGCATAAAGAAGAGCCTTTTTTCTTATATCTGCCATATGAAACACCCCACTATCCGTATCAGGGAAGGCACGGTAAGCCGTTCAGAACAATAGGAAGCAAAAGACCACGTAATAAAACAACGCCGCCGGATAGTATTCCAGCTATTTATAAAGAGATGGTAGAGGTAATGGATGAGAATATAGGGAAAATCATAGAGGTACTGAAGAATGCACATTTGACGAAGAATACATTGGTTTTCTTTTGTTCCGATAACGGAGGGGTTAAGAATTACGGTCCACATAATTTTCCGCTTCACGGGTGGAAAGGACAGTTGTATGAAGGGGGGCATAGAGTGCCTGCCATAGCCTGGTGGCCAGGAAAGATCCAAGCGGGCATGCGATCGGATGAAACGATTATGAGTATGGATATTTTTCCTACTTTTCTTGATCTGGCCCGGGGGACAATGCCAAAAGGTCTGGATGGAATAAGTTTTAAGAAGGTATTATTCAGCAAGGGGGACCTGCCTGAAAGATGCCTTTTCTGGAGATTTCATCATGTGAAGGCAATCAGACAGGGGAACTGGAAGTTAATTGTTTCAGAAACAAAAGCCTCAAAAAATCATGTTGAGCTATATAACCTGAAAGATGACATTTCGGAGACAAAAAACCTTGCCGGGAATAACCCCGATTTGGTAAAAAGATTGCAAAAGAAACTGGATGAATGGGAAAAGGAGGTTACAAAGGGGGTACCCTTTTTATCGTAGTAAAAATGATAAGAAGAATAATAAAATGAATTTCAGGTATCAATGGTTTTATTGCATGAGCTTTTGAATATTTCGGAGGAGTTCCTTTTTCTTTATATTAATATATCATACTGATTATCAACAATTAAATCACTTTTTCAGCAAACCCTGCTTAGAAACACAAAGTGTAAAATATTTCACCCTTACAATGGATATTTGATTGCTTGAAACATTCTATTCATTTTCAGGTGTTCTTGTGTAATATTCAATGGTTCATATCCAAAGATTTTTCATGCCTGTATCCATTTTGGCTTTACATTGTTAACTCAAGTTGCCAGCTAACTGTCAAGTTTCACTAGGTTGTTTATGAAAAACTGATTCATTGAATTTCAAAGATAAAATTTTAGTTTAATTTAAAAACACATGTTCTATGGGCGTGATAGTTTAATTTGCTTACAAATGTGAAAATTTGTTACAGCGTGCGAATGATAAACTTGTTTCATGTTTTTTATTTCTAAAACAAAAAGAGGCTTAACGGACAAAATTGAGGCTATTTTTTATACAGGTATTGACAACTGCGTTGATTTTGTTTTTGCTCTATTTCACGACTTACAACCGACTTGTCTTTACCATTAGTTTCTCCAATTTCTTTATGCGTAAAACCTTTTTCTAACATGGTAGAAATTGTGTACCTTTGTTTAATAGTTAAATGTTTCATATTTCAACTTTTTGGACGGAAGACAAACATAAATTTTACGATCAGGGCAGCAAGAGAAGTGTTTTACCTTCTCTTCTGTCTTGAAAATATTAATGTCCAAAAAGTTGCATTTATTACTTGAATTTAGGTAAAAAAAAATATGAGCGGGGGAAAATATATACCAAAAGATATTGCTTCATTGTATGAAGTTCATGATTTTAAGCATGCTGCTGCAATTTTATCCAATGAATTTCCTGATCAATTTGATGACATATGTGCAGCTTTAAGAGAATTCAGATTTTGTGAAGAAGATGTTGTTGCGTCAGGGGGGAAATGAAAGCAATATCCCTAAAATATTTTCAAGTTTATTACGCCCTGGAGGATGGAATGAGAAAAATCTGACCGCTGAATTGGTGGTATATGAGATAGAAAAGAAAAAAGATCCGGTGTTTAAACATTCTTTAATTCATGGTTCTCATAAAGTTGATTATGTGAAAGGAAGAGTTGCTTTCGATTTGGAATGGAATAGTAAAGATCAGACTTTTGATAGAGATCTTTATGCTTTCAGAGCGTTTTTTGATTATGATGCCATTAGTTTAGGAGTACTGGGTAACGAGAAGCAATGAGTTAAACAGTGTATTCAGGAAATTAAATATTTTGCCAAAATACGGAACAAGTACAACACATATGGGCAAACTATTACCCAGACTCGAAGCCGGAAGAAATGGAGGATGTCCTGTACTGGTTTTTGGAATTACATCAAGGTTAATAATAAAAAAATAATATCTATTATGAGCATTTCAAAAGACTTAATGAATTTTGCTAATGGAATAAGATTTACCACGATCTTGGCAGATCCTCCCTGGCAATTTAGAAACAGAACGGGGAAAATGGCTCCTGAACATAAAAGATTATCACGTTACCCAACCATGTCATTAGATGAAATCAAAAATCTACCGGTTAATGAAATTGTAGCTGACACTGCTCATTTATATCTGTGGGTCCCAAATGCTCTCCTGGCTGAGGGATTAGAAGTAATGAATGCTTGGGGATTTAATTACAAAACGAATATTATATGGTATAAAATAAGAAAAGATGGCGGTCCTGACAGAAGGGGGGTAGGTTTCTATTTTAGAAATGTTACAGAAATAATTCTATTTGGTGTTCGTGGGAAAAATGCCCGTACTTTACAACCGGGACGTACCCAGGAAAATATTATTGTTCAAAGGAAAAGAGAGCATAGCAGGAAACCTGATGAACAGTACGATATTATTGAGTCATGCAGCAAAGGACCCTACCTTGAAATGTTTGCTCGTGGCAGCAGACCGGGATGGTACTGTTGGGGAAACCAGGCAGGTGATTATTTTCCGGATTGGAATACATATAATAATCATTCCCAAGTGAATGCTGCAGAAGTTTTACCAAATGCATAACAGATTTTATACTATTTTATTTTTTATTATTTTAACAGATGAAACATATTCTGATGAAAAAATCTAATTTACGAGAGATTCAAAGAAGAGAGTTTTTGAGATTGTCTGCAGCGGGCATGGGAGCTCTCCTGGCAGGGGGAGCAACAAGTGGTTGTTTTAGGCCTGCTCAAAACGAAAATCCACTTGATGGTAAGCGTATTCTAACATTTAGTTCTGTTATTCGAGTCAATCAGATAGAAGTGAGTCGCACGAAGAATATGGGTGTTGATGAATACGATCGCCACTCCCCGGAGAGAATTATGGCTTTTAGAAAAGCCTTAGCCGATGGTTGGCCTGAAGCACGTATGACCTGGGCTATGAGTTGGCAGGCCTTACATGATCAACGTGATAATTATAAAGCAGCGCGTAAACTTGTACGTCACTACCACGATACTTATGGCGATGACGTTACTTTTATTCCGGGTGGTTATTTCGCCAATATGTATAACAGTCGTGAGCAGGTTAATCGTGATATTCATGAAGGTTTAGAATTGGTGACGAAAATGATGGGTGGCCAATTCCGTTCTAAGAGTCTGGTAGCGGGTTTTTTATCATCAAGTAATCAGCAGTACCTGGCCGAACAAGAAGATATCCATGTGTGTCAAGGTAATATCTGGAGTCAGTATGGCATTGACAATGGGGATGGTGATGGATCAATTAGCTATCCCTACTACCCATCAAAAGAGCATTTCTGTAAACCCGCTCAAGGTTCAAAGGATTTTGTTGACTGTGTCAATTTAGATGGTTGGACAATTGACTTTCTTTGTGGGAGACGTGTGGGTCTAAGCTACAAAGAGGACTACAACAGCCGTATGGGTGTCGGACCTATTGAAACCATCGGCTGGTATGGTCCTAAAAAAGGCTTGGAACAAATGACCAAATGTACAGCGATGCATTTTGACAAAGGGTTTGAGCTTAATAATTGGGCATGGGTGACCAATATTTGGGAAATTTCCTTGCCACAGAAGTATGATGATGTTTTAACCAAGTGGGTTGAAAACATTCGTCATCGTTGGCCAAATGCAGAATGCCCTGTGTTGGGAGATTTTGGACAGATGTGGCGAAAGCAATACAAAAACAACGATGATATTAATTACAGATTTGTTGAACGTGGAACAGGCATTGGTGGAAGTGACGCAAATCTGGAAATTCGATGGTTCATGAATAAAAAATTCCGTTTGGCTTTGTTGAGAGATTGGCAAAAAGATACCCCGGAGAAGGTTATAGATTTTACCCGTTATGATGTGCCTGCCAGAGAGCCCTCTGACATGACGCGAAACTGGTCACTCATGGGGCAAATCAACCAAAAAGAGACTAGAGCACAAGACAAACCTGTTTTATTATCAGAATTGCCAGTAGAAGATCAACAAAGAATTTATAAGATATACCCTGAACTTAAAGGATAGCAAGAAGAAAAAAGTGCTAAATAACGTTTTTACAAAGATGATTTACAAGAGTTTGATGTTTTAGCAGATTCAATGATCCGACATGAGACACAAGAAAGGAACATAGAGAATCAACACCTAATTGGATGGGGGAAATGTGCTCATAAGTCAAGAATCAGCAATTTGCAAGTTACATTTGACCATTGAAAAAAAATTATTTACCGATGAAAAATTACTCACTACATTCCACTGGCAGTCTAAATGGTCTTTTTAAAGGCGTCTTTCTTTTTGTCTCTATCTCTATATTTTGTTTTAATAATACGGCTATGGGTCAGGAAGGAACAAAAAGGAAGTACATTCTTGCTGAAAAAACTATTCAGCATGCCAAAGAAAACCTACCGAAACAAATATATACGGAAGACCCCGAACTAAACAGACTGGTGCATAATTTATTTATCGATTGTCTGTTTGATAAGTTGTGGGAACCCGCTTTACCTGGCCTGCCGCACAAATTTTTTTCAATCACAGGGGCAGGTGATAAATCCTATGCCAAGTGCCAGTTGCTATGGGATCCAATGTTTATTCTTAATGCCTGGGCTCCCTTAGATGATAACCAGGTGGTACATGATGTATTTAGTAATTATTGGAATATCATTGACAATAATCCGGAAGCGCCCAAAGGGTCGTATCAATACGGTATGATTCCCTGTACGATCAAACCGGATTTTCCGCAGGATGGCTTTTCACAAATCCCGATCCTTGCCTGGGGATGTCTGATGGTCTTTAATCAGACCAATGATTCGACACTGCTGGAACTTTGCTTACCCTATCTTGATAAATTTCTAACATGGTATGCTACCGAGCGAGATGTAGATAATGATGGGTTGATCGAGTATGGCGCGTATAAGAAATGTAGTATTGCAGATATAGTCCAGACAGCTCGATTTGAAACATTTGATTTTCATGCAACCCTTGATGATTTGCAATTAACCAAACACCCAAATCGTGATACAGGAGGTGCTTGGTACGGGAACATTGAAGGTGTCGAACAAACAAGCTTCCTGGCTATGTCGGAGCGGGCTATGATAGAGATGTGCAAAATAACCGGACGCATCGAAATGATGAAAAAATACGAGAGGAACCTTGCCAAACGAATGGAGGCGATCCGTACTAAGATGTGGGACCCGGAAACAAAATTCTTCTATAGTTTGAACAGGGATACCGACAAAAAAATCCCCATTCGAACTATACAGGGGTTCCTCACTATGACTGCCGGCCTGGCTACTGGGGAACAAGCTGGAGAATTGGTCAAACAGTTAACCGATCCTTCACTATTTTGGAGTAAATACCCGGTAACGACTTCATCAATGGACGAGCCAACCTTTGATCCCAACGGATTTTGGCGAGGTGACGTGTGGCCTCCAACTAATTATTTAGTTGTTCTCGGTCTAAATCGCTATGGTTATTATGATATTGCTATAGAGTTGGCTAATAAAATGCGGAAACTGTTGGAAAAATGTGACGGCCATGCCTATGAACGTTATAACGGTGTTGAGGGGATCGGTATAGGCGTAAAGGATTACTGCTGGGGGGTAGCTCTCTGGAGCATTGTAGTGAATACAATCTACGGTATTCAGGAGGACTACCGAACAATTGTGATCCCTTCCCATGCCAGAGGGCGGCGATTAAAACTTGGCAAGTTGGAGGTAAACTATCTCACGGATACATCAGTAATGTTAAAAACGGCTTTTCAACGCGAATTCAAGGTTGTTTTTCCCACTCAAAAAGAAAAGATCGAAGTTAAATGCGACGGAAAGGTTGTGAAATACAAAAACGTAACTGTAGCAGAATCATCTGAAGTTACATTTAATGCAATGCCCGGGAAGACCTATATTGTATCAAAAGGAAAGATCGAATAAACAAGCCGACCAACCCAAACTGTAAAGAGTAGCGGCTTTAGTTTTTTCCTTCCGATTAAATAATTCAGATTCCGTCTTAGAAGTAGTTTTTAGCTTAACACAAAACAGTATTTTTGAAGATGAGTAATATACTCTAACCTCGTCTTTATTGTTTGATAAGGACTACTTTTCAGTTAATATAAGCAAGTATACGATTATTTAATTAATTTTATTACACTATACACTATTTCTGCTACTTATACTCTTCTATACACTCAATAATTTATGCTCTATATCCTTATCCCTGTGCCTAATCCATATCAGGCCACTCCAAATAAAATTCGTACCTTTGCCTCTGAAAAAAATGATTCAATATGTCCGGGAAAAAAGTGGTAGTAGGTCTTTCCGGAGGAGTTGACAGTAGTGTGACGGCATATCTGCTAAAAGAGCAGGGAAATGACGTTGTCGGTATGTTCATGCGTAACTGGCATGATACCACCGGCCTGCTGGAAGATGACTGCACCTGGGAAGAGGACGAGATCCTGGCCCGCATGGTGGCGAAAAAACTAGATATCCCTTTTTTCGTGGTGGACCTGAGTGAAGAGTACCGCAAACGTGTGGTGGATTACATGTTTGCCGAATATGACCGGGGCCGCACCCCTAATCCGGATGTTCTCTGTAACCGTGAAATCAAATTCGACCTGTTTGCCACGGAAGCCCGCAAACTTATCAACAACTACGTAGGCGCCTACGTAGATATTTTTATAGCCACCGGACATTACAGTCGCATTGAAAAGACTGTAAATAATAAAAAAGAGACGGTGTACAGGCTTCTGGCCGGCAAAGACAGAAACAAAGATCAAAGTTATTTTCTTTGTCTGCTTTCGCAGGAGCAGTTGGCCATGAGCCTTTTCCCGTTGGGTGAGGTAACCAAGCCGGAAGTCAGGGAGATCGCTGCCCGCCTTGATCTGCCCACGGCCTCACGCAAGGACTCGCAGGGCATCTGTTTTGTCGGCAAGGTTGACCTACCCGTTTTCCTGCAGCAACAACTGAAAGCAAAAGAAGGAAAGGTAATCGAGATCTCCAAGGACGGCTTCACGCCTCCCGCCTACCCGGAAGGCTTACCAGACCAAGATATCGACACGGAAACTTTAACAACGATCTGTGCCGGTTATCGTTTTACCCCGCAAAGCGGCCAGGTGATCGGAAAACACCGCGGAGCCCATTTTTTTACCATCGGCCAGCGCAGGGGACTGAACATAGGCGGCAAGACAGAGCCTCTGTTCGTACTTTTTCCGGACGTAAAAAACAACCTTCTTTATGTCGGACAGGGACATGACCATCCCGGACTGAACCGTAAAGGATTGATCATCGCCCGGGACGAGATTCACTGGATACGTCCCGATCTGGCCATGCAACCCGGAGAAAAGCGCCGTTATCAGGTACGCATCCGCTACCGGCAGCCGCTCCAGGAAGCAGCCCTCTTCATGCGGGAAGAAGGAATGTACATCGTTTTTGAAAAGCTTCAGCGTGGCATCACCCCCGGCCAGTTTGCCGCCTGGTATGACGGCGACGAGCTGTTGGGATCAGGAACGATAAGAGAGTAATAAAGCGATGGGAAGATGAAGTGAATGAACAAATACTAAAAATCACGCTCCAGGTAATCCGTTCAAATCCTTGTAATCTCTTAGATTATTTGGGAAAATATGCACGTATTGCGTAAAAATATTTAAATTTTCCCCCTAAAAACTTATCTTTGATAAACCATTAAGAATACCAGTCATGACATGTAAAGAACGTATTCAGGCATCCGTAAACCATCGAATACCGGACAAAGTGCCGGTGGATTTCGGAGCTACACCGGTAACAGGCATTCACGTGTTGGCAATTGAGAACCTGCGAAAATATTTCGATCTGCCCGATCATCCGGTCAAAGTTAACGAACCCTACCAGATGCTGGGCGAGATTGAAGACGACCTGGCAGAGATACTGGGCATAGACACGGTACCGGTAACTCCCAAAAATACCATGTTCGGCTTCCCCAATGAAGGTTGGAAAGAATTCAAGACTCCCTGGGGCCAGGAGGTGCTGGTACCGGAAAAGTTCAATGTGACCATTGATGATCATGGAGACGTGTACATGTATCCACAGGGAGACACCACCGTAGAACCCTGTGCCAAGATGCCGGTGAACGGCTATTTTTTTGATGCCCTTATGCGTCAAGAGCCCATCGATCATAACAACCTGAATCTGGAAGACAATCTGGAAGAGTTTACGGATATCTCTGAAGAAGATTTGGACTATTTCAAGAAGGAAGTGGACAAAGCCTGTGCTACCGGCAAGGCGGTAGTAGCCAATTTCGGGGGGATGGCCCTGGGAGACATTGCCCTGGTACCGGGACTTGACATGAAACACCCCAAAGGCATTCGTGATGTGACCGAATGGTACATGGCCACACTGATGCACCCGGACTATGTGGCAGCCATTTTCGATTACGAAACGGACATCGCTATTCGCCGTCTTGAAAAGATATATGCTGTCGTAGGTGACAAAGTGGATGTAGCCTACATCTGCGGAACGGATTTCGGCACACAAAACTCCCAGTTTTGCTCTGAAGATACGTTACTCTCTTTATACGGACCCTATTATAAAAAAGTCACCGGATGGATCCATGAACATACCTCCTGGAAAACTTTCAAACACTCCTGCGGCTCGGTGGAACCTTTCATAAAGGACTTCATTGATTTTGGTTTTGATATCCTCAATCCGGTACAGGTGAGTGCTACGGGTATGGATCCACAACATCTGAAAAGCAGCTTTGGCCAACACATAACCTTTTGGGGTGGCGGCGTGGATACCCAGCATACCCTGCCTTTTGGCACACCTAAAGAGGTAGAGGATCAAGTGCTGAAGCATTGTGAGATCTTTTCCAGGAACGGAGGGTTCGTCTTCAACACCGTTCATAACATCCAGGCCAATGTGCCAGTGGAAAATATTGTGGCCATGCTGAATGCGGTGAGGAAGTTTAATGGGGAAGAGGAAATTAAGTAGTTATTTATTCGCTTACACTCACAAAATCAGCAGTCTGTATTTTCCCATATATAGAACTCTCTCCTGTGTTTTTCCTCCGTCTTTAGAACAGTAGACGCCTCTTTGAGGATTGGCATTCCACAAATAGCCAGGGCCACTGCTATCTGCGAATCAAGAAGATGAAGGATATACGGGCAATCCGTTCTGTTTACTCAAGGTCCGGACATAATCTCCGGAAACACTTACTTAACGGGTTTCAAAAAAATCGAATCCGGAAGGTTTTGGTCAAAGAGGATTGATTCGATCTCAACCTGTTGCGTCTGGCCTGTTCCCTCCACTTTATTTTCTATGCTCATAGGAATGGTCACTCCGTCGATCGTTTTATAATTGCTCATATAGGAATTCACCTTGACCTCATTGCCTCCCTGTTTAGATACTGTAGATACCTTCACCGGCAGGTTAACATCCGTGTCAATATAGTAATATTGAACATTTCCGTTTTTTTTGTCGAGTTTAATCTTGTATACCTCAATACCTTCCATTTCTTCTTTTCCCATATAGGTAGCCTTATGGCCTTTCTCCTTGTAGCGGTACAATTCTCCTTCCATATCCGCTTGTTCTTTAGTCTGTTCCAACTGTTTCCCGGCAAGGTCCTGCGGATCCTGACTGATCCAGGGAGCGATCATCCAGCCATGCTCGCCGTCAAAGGCAGTGACCATTTTTTGTCCCTGCATTTCCATTTCTATTCTGAACTTGTTGGGATGTTTTACTTTTATGACCATGGGTAATTTAATATCCATCTGAGACATATTTCCTTTCATGACAATCGTTTTTTTCTTAGCAAGAATCTCAGTACCGGAGGCTTTGAAATACTTAGCCAGGATTTCATCTACGGTCTGTGCTGACAGGAAAGACACTGACAGAAAAGCTACTGAAAACAATAAAAACAATTTTTTCATAATAAGACTTTTAAATGATGAACAATGGGATTTATAACAAGATAAGCTCATAAACAAAGATTATTATTCAAAGGTATAAGATTTTTTGGAAATTCATAATGAGAACAATCAGGAACATCAAATCGTGGCATGCCATACGAAATAAGAATATACAGCATACCGTATGAAACGAAAACCGGCAAATAACAAAAATTTACGAAAAGAATAACGGACTGATCCTGTTACCATGCAGGTGGCAGAAAAGGGAACAGGTGTCAGGGCAGCAATGATCACCAGTGAAAAACCGTATTTCCGAATCAATGGGATCACATTATTTAATCTTTTTTCTTCAAGTCTCCGGAAAAATTTTGTTCCACCCAGATAACGGCCTGTAAAATAACCCAAGATTCCAGCCATATAAGAGATGGACGCCAATATTACCACGATCTCGACATATTGAGAAATATCTCCGTATCCCCTTGCCCAAATCATAAACAGCTCAGGAGGAATAATCCCGAAAAAGACTTCGGAGAACGTAAATATCAGTATCAACAAAAAAGGATGGTTATAAAAGGGGTTCAGCAGGACATAGTAATCAAATTCCATTACTTCCAGAAAGATAAAAAAACTCAGGATCAGGAAAAGCCAAATCGCTCCCCTGAACATATTGCCTATAAAAAAACGGCGTCGTTCTTTTCTGAATATTTCATTGTTCATAGATGCATTTTACAGGGAAATACGGCAAAACTATGGAATGAATAATCCCGATTGGTTATTATTGTCTTGAACATGTTTGTAATTTCCA
Source organism: Bacteroidota bacterium (assembly GCA_011374625.1). Classification (GTDB taxonomy): domain Bacteria; phylum Bacteroidota; class Bacteroidia; order Bacteroidales; family VadinHA17; genus DRPN01. The sequence goes on along the minus strand of DRPN01000109.1, from coordinate 8,257 downwards.
AAATAAATATAAGTCTTATTTAGCTGATATTCTATTAAATACATTCTATATAAAACATGCAACATGCTGATTATCTGATATTCAAAATACTGCTAATAAGCTTCTGTTTGGGTGATGTACAATATATTACAAGCAGAACTTATGAATATATGAAATTAAATTCCCGTTTTTACTTATGATTTTTTTAGACTGGTTTCTTATTTTATTTGGTTCTCCATTGCAACATGTTTAATTATTGCGAGCTGATTTCATCCACTCCAGGCCCGGCCATTTATCCGGTTTTACATAATCCTGTGGTTTCCCCGGTGTACTGCGGCCATCCAATATATATTTTTTTAACAGTTGTCTCATAGTTTTCATTGTTTCGGGATATTGCTTATATACATTATGCTGTTCTGAGATATCCTTATCCAGATTATACAATTGTATGGGTGGCAATCCCAGTTTAAGTGCTTCTTTCGGACGGGGGTAGCTCCATCCTCCCGATCCGGCCGTCAATAAAAGTTTCCAATCTCCTTTCCTGATGGCAAAACTCCCGTTAACAGAGTGATGCACTGTGGCTTCGCGAATGATCTTATTATAATCCGGATCACAAATAACTGGAAGTAAACTGTAACTGTCTTCTGCTTCATTATCTGATAATACGTAACCGGTTACTTCTGCAAATGTGGCCATAAAATCATTAAGGCAAATCGTTTGTCGGACTATATGCGGTGTTTTGATTTCAATCGGCCACTGTAATAAACAGGGAATTCGATGCCCGCCTTCGTACAAATCAGCCTTATATCCGCGGTAAATATAACTTGGATAATGCCCGTGTTTTGTAAGAAAAGGAATATCGGCCTGAGGAGAACAGCCGTTATCGCTGGTAAAAACAACTATGGTATTTTCAATAACTCCTGTTTTTTCAAGTGTATTAAGAATTTGTCCTACAACATAATCAACCTCCAGAACAAAATCGGCATAAGAATTTAATCCCGATTCCCCCCTGAATTCTTCCGACGGAGCTATGGGTGTATGTGGTGCCGTGAGTGGAAAATAGAGGAAAAAAGGGTTCTTTCTTTTACTGGCTTTGGTGATGTATTCTACTGCTTTTTGCAGTAAGGTAGGTAAGATGTCTTCCATTTTCCAATCGGGCAATCCAATTCCCGGACGGCAGTCGTTATATGGGAATGTAGTGTAATATTCAGAAGGAATTCCAACTGTATGTTGGTTCTCGATAAAGCAATATGGCGGAAAATTGGGAACATCGGTACCGAAATAGTAATCAAAACCAACATCGACCGGACCTCCGGTAATTGGTCGGGAGAAATCAATATTATTTTCTCCTCTTTTGTTAACCGGTGGTTTGTTATCGATAGTTGGCCAGTTTCTTCCCAAGTGCCATTTTCCGATACAAGCCGTTTGATATCCTTTTTGTTTCAGCATACTGGCCATATTGGTACGTTTGGGATCCATCAAGGGTTTCCCATATATGCCGACGATTCCTCGTTTTAGTCGCGAACGCCAGGAGTAACGGCCGGTTAAAATGCCATAACGACTAGGAGTGCAAACGGCTGAATTGGAATGGGCATCGGTAAAAACAACACCTGCATTTGCAATCCTGTCAATATTCGGTGTGTGTATTTTACTGTTTTCATTCAAACAGGAAACATCGCCATATCCCAGATCATCGGCCAAAATAAAAACAATATTCGGCTTTTCTGTCCTTTCCTGCGTTACACTCTGTGTACCTGTTTTGTATATGAAAAACATTATTACTACAGCCACTACAACAATTGCAGTTATTGCAATTCCAAATTTTGACAAGATATTTCGTTTGTTCCTCATGACATTATTATTGTAAGTTCATCTGCAAGAGATAAATATTTAAAAACAGGCAGACAATAAATAAATTTGAGGTTAAGAAAAACTTCATAGTATGCCTACCAGTTTATTATACCATGTATACGGTTTAACAAAGCAAGAAAATATAGAAATCAAATATAAAGGAAATTAATTGATATTTAAAGTAAAAACCCAATAAGAGTGCTTACAATACAGTAATTGTGAAAGTGGAAATATGATCGTACAAGGTATTAATTTCAGGATTTTCGCGCGCCACCTACCTGCAGGAAGAAAATATATATCAGGGCATAGTTCCGTCGACTCAAGTGTGAGCAGTGCCGAAAAGTTCTTCAGGAAGATATTGAGTATGCTGAAGAGAAAAAACCATAAACGAAGAGCATTGAGCTTTATATAGCTGAGCCATCTCAGTCCCAACTGCATTTTACCGGATTGGAACGATGTTCGTACATTGCCCAAAGATGAATAAATTTCCCACCTTTTCTCAGGGAGAAGTATAAGCGGCACACAGGGGTAATCTTCGGATAAGAAGGGTTCTTTTCATCAACCCATCCCTCATCAGTCAAACCAGGGATCATGATCCGTATTGGTATCGGAAAAGATATCGAGGTTGGTAAATTTCAGGATGGTTTCCAGGAAACGGGCTCTTTCGCGCGCCTCCCTGTATTCCGGATGTATCTCCATGATTCGGTGCAGGTCATTCAGTGCTTCTCCAAAACGTTCTACCTGCTGTAACAGAGCGGCACGTCTGTAAAGCAGGGTTAAATCGTCCGGGTTGTTTTTCAGTTTCCGTGTAATCTGCTCAATTTCTTTTTCCGGTGATAATTGTTGTTCCATATTTCAGTCTTCAAACCGGTACACATCGCCGGATCTCACAAAGTTATTTTTATAATATGCATAAAAGCGAGCCAGGGCAGGCAGTTCGGTACAATGGGAGGGAAAAGCATTTTCCACACCCATCCTGATAAAGCAATCAACAACACCTTTTGTCTGCCTGTCATCCTCTTTCAGATGAAACCCCCCCATGGCAGCTACGATTCTGTTTTCTCCGGTAATTTTCACAGCGTGGGCTATGGTATTGCAGATACCGGCATGTCCGCAACCGGTTATTATAATCAATCCCTTTAAGGTTCGTATAGCAATGCCGCTGTCATCCGGCATAAAATCATCTGCACCGTCTTTTTTCTCAAAAGAGGTTTTCTTCGATTCAAAATCATTCAATCTCGGGATCTCCCCCAGAAAAAAAATATCTTCCATCACCTGCAACGGCTCCCTGGTCTCTAGAAGCTCAAATCTGCTAACAACCTCCCCCCGGGACAGAGGCAAACCAATATATACATGGTTTCCCTTGTGGTATTTTCCTGTAAATACTTCAGGGTGACAGATCAGTTTGCGTTTTTTCCCTCCTTCCCTTCCCAGGTGTATCAACCCGTTTCCATGATCATAATGCCCGTGACTTAACACAATCGTATTCACATCTTCCAGATCAATATTCATTTTCCGGGCATTCCTGAGGATAATATCCGAGGGTCCGGTATCAAACAGTATCCTCTCCCCGTCCTTTTCTATTAGCCAGGAGAGGCCGTGTTCGGAACCGAGGTTTCCGGAGGGACGGTTATCATTTAAAATATTTATTGTAATCATAAACAGCTAAAGTTAAATAATAATCTTCTGCCATTATTCTATACAGTACGAAAAATGATCTAGCCAACGTTCAGATCGAAATGAGTCACTTCGTGACGAAATTTTTTATCACGCTCATGCATTCGCATGCAAAGCCAAGTAATTTCCATCCATTTCGCAGCCGCAGGCTGTTAATTTCGCGGATCCGCCTGGATGACTCCGGTCGGATGACTCCGGTCGGATGACTCAGGTCGGACGTGCATAGTCCGCTAATTTCCTTTTATCACACCATCAAATTCTTTTTCAGTTTCCGCATATAAAACTTATGGCCATTGAATTCGGTTTCCATGATCTTTTCCTCGTCCATAAGTTTTTTGATCACCTCCCATCCTTTGCCGGCTTTGTGCAACATTTCTTCCACGGCCTCCCTGCGCATAGGGTGCACGGCAGCAATGCTGAGGACATCCTCTTCCACGTTGCCTGTATAGGCAAAAGCATTTCCTTCATAGCCCAGGATCAGCTCCACGTTCTGCACATGCTGAATATATTGCTGATAAGCAAAATTGATAGCTTCTTCCTCTGCGGGCATAGCTTTTGAGACAGCAGGAGGACGGGTGGGTATCCCTATGAAAGCCGTATGAGGAGCCACCTTCTCCAGGCATTCGGCGGTCATCATAATCGATTTCTTGTCATCGTTATATCCTTTCACCAGCATGGTCTCTGTCATAAGCGTTCCCTGATATTCCGAAGAAAATTGTAGTATGCCCTGCCTAATAAGGTTCAGATCCAGGTTTTTATGGGGACGGTCCGTTTTTTTCCATTCTTCAGGCAATACGCTGTCCACCTTTACCGACACCCAGTCGGCAGCAGCCAGGTCTTCCCGCACATCTTCACGCCATAACAGACTGCTGTTGGTGATAACGGCTATTTTTATACCTGTATCCTTCAACATCCTGATTTCTTTTCCCAGATTGATATCCAGGGTAGGTTCTCCGTCCGGCACAAAGGTCAGATAGTCGATCTTTCCACCCATTTCCTGTACCTGGTGTATCTTCTCTTTCACCTCGGCCACCAGTTCTTCCGGATCGAGATAATGTTTTCTTTCCGTATCCATTATAATGGCTTTGCCCAACTGGCAATAGACACAGGAATAGGAACATATTTTGGGAGGTATGTTATTGATTCCCAGGCTCTGTCCCAATCTTCTCGAAGGAATCGGTCCGAATGCTTTCATTTTCTTTCTTTTATAAGGTTAATCCCAGGTTGTATCCGTCACGGATAGCATCGTCCGCTTTGCCCACTTCTTTGGCATCCCCGATCACACAGGTTTTGATTTTATCTCTGATTTTGTCAAAAAGAGGATTATAGCTCTTCATTCCCGTAGTCAAAACGATATGGTCCACGTCCTCCAGGGTTGTTTCTTCGGCGCCTTCCATCTTCACGTTCTTTCCGTCAATCTCCACCACTTTTGTAGATGTATATATCTCCACGCCCTTTTCTTTCAGTTTTTTCAGGGTTAGGGTTTTTTCTATCATCTCCATTCCCCGGGCAATTTCTTCCATCATCTCCACAATCACCACCTTATTGTTTTTTTCCACCAGTTTACTGGCTACTTCTATGCCTATCAATCCTCCTCCTACGATAAGTATGTTTTTATTTTCCGGAAGATATTCTTCATGAAGAAATTCCGTCCAGAAATATTCTTTCAAACCCCTGATCGGGGGTATCGCAGGAACAGCGCCGGTGGCCAGAACAACCCCGTCGTAATCATCGGCCAGGAGTTTTTTAAGGGTTGCTTCTTCATAGATAACAGAAATATTCTCTTCCTCTAACTGGTTTTTATAAAAATCAATAATTTTTTTAAGGCTTTCTTTTTTAGGAGGCAAATAAGCAAGATTAAACTGTCCACCCAGTTCATTTTTTTCATACAGTACCACTTCATGACCGCGTTCATTCAGGGTAAGGGCCGCTTCCATTCCAGCCAGGCCTCCTCCCACCACAGCATATTTCTTTTTCACCGGGGCTTTGATCAGTTCAGGATAAGATTCCCCGGCCATTGGATTGACAACACAATGGAGGCCTTTCCCGGAGCGGACTCCTCCAAGGCATCCTTCGGCACAGGCCAGGCAGGGACGTATCTCCCCATCCACTTCTCTCAGGCACTTTCCTACAAACAGGGGATCAGCCACCAGTCCGCGCCCGATAGCAAAATATTGTGCCCCAAAGTCCTTTTTCAACGTCTCAATATCTTCTGCTGAATTGATCCTGCCAACAAAAATCGCCGGGATATCAGCTTTCTCCTGTATCGTTTTGGCAAATTCCCAGGTTTTGCCTTTAGGCACGAACATATGCTGAAAAAACCATGGGGGTGTGGAACAAACGGTCCCTGCCGACACATGGATCGCCTCCACCCCTTTTTCTTTCAGCCTCTTTGAGAATTCAATCATCTCAGACAAATGGATGCCATCAGGGATCATATCATCTCCACTGATGCGGACGATTACAGGCAATGACACGGCACTTTTTACCTTGTCCAGCACTTCCAGGGGAAAACGCATCCTGTTTTCCAGTGATCCTCCGTATTCATCTGTGCGGTCATTCACTTTGGGAGAGAGAAATTGTGCCAAAAGATAACCATGCCCGAATTGTAATTCGATAATATCAAATCCTGCTTTTTCAGTTCTGATAGCAGCTTGCCTAAATAATTCTATTACTTTGAAAAAATCTTTCTTTTCCATCCTGCGCGGTGTAGCTCCGCCGTTTTCACAAGGCTGATCAGAAGAAGAAATAAAATAATTTCCGGGTATTTTCGTGTTGGCCATCCGGCCGGGATGATTCAAATGGGCTATCACCGACGCACCTTCTTCATGAATATGATCCACCAGATGCTGTAACCCCTCTATCTTATCATCACGGTCTATTCCGAGTTGGGTAGGAATCTCCCGCAATCCCTCATCCATATATAAGGGTTCGAGTGTGATTGCACCGATATATCCGGAACGCTCCTGGTAAAAATCCACATGTTTATGGGTTACTTTCCCGTCACCAAAACTATACCCCAACTTGATGGGGGCCATGATAAAAGGGTTTCTTAGGTTTAACATAATTTTAATTTATAAATTTAGAATCCAGGATTTAGAATTCATATTCGACAGTTTAAAAAATCGAAGCAAGTTATAAAATTATTTTTTCTTTACGGGAGAACAATTCAGTTTTGCAGCAAAGAACAAGCCTGCCAGGATCAACCCGGCCAACGTCAGAAAGACAGCTTTGTAACCAAACAATACGATAAACATGCCGGAGAATACCGGAAGCAGGGATACCAGGATATTTCCTGCGGTCTGTGGTAAGATATGAACGGAATTAACCCTGGATTTCTGTGAAGTCAGCTCAGCCATAACAACATAATATCATGCGGTTAGCACAAGGTGCTTTCTTTCACCGGGCGGGAGATCCAATTGCCTGACCAGATCCGGAAAATACATTTTGCAAAGCGACATTCCTTCCTGCAGTGTTTCCGCATTACGGATTACCACAGGCAGGACATACTGACGTATAATCACAATATTGGGACCAAACTGCCGGGACAGGAAAACATCAACTTTTCTTTCTCTGAAATGTTCGAGGATATTCCGCGCTTTGGCACCCTCCCCATGACCATGCCGGTGATGATGCCTCCCTCTGTCGGGATGGTCATGTTCTCCGGCAACCCGATTGGGAATGGTCTCAACATGTTCCCATTGGCCGGGACCAATCTTATAAATCATAAAATACCGTGCTTCTCCAAAATGATCTTCGATCAGTTTTTCCTGATCATTGGTGGCACATGCAATCAGGATTGAATTTCTATTCATTTATATTTTTTTTGCTGCGTATTACCACAAAACTACCCTCTCCGTAACCCGGTACAAAATCCTGAACGGTTTTCACCTGATCCAGACTTCCGAATATCGTTTGAACGGTGTCTTCCGGTTGCAAACCGGCTTTCTTTAAAGCTGTCATCATTTCCTGCGTTGAGAAAAAAGTTGCCTCTTTGTAAAAAAGACTTTTTTCCTTCATCCGGAGATATTCTTTTCCAACCGGGCTGTTTTTATCCACAAAGGCAAGGATAAAAACGCCGTTGTCCTTCAAAATCCGCACAACTTCCTTCAGCGAACGATCCACATTGTCCACAAAGCAAATGGTGGTCACCATCAGAGCATAATCAAACGAGTTATCCGGAAAAGGGATGTTTTCTGCCACCCCTTCTTTCATGTTGATTCCTCTTTCCCGAGCTTTTGTGATCATTACGAAAGAGGGATCAATACCTGTTTTTATGCCCAGGGGCTGAGCAAACAAACCGCTGCCTACTCCTATCTCGAGACCTTCTCCCTGTTGTGGCAATAAATGCCGGATAGCCTTCAGCTCCGACTCATATACATAACGGTTTACCACAAACCATTCTTCGTAGAGGTCAAGATGTTTGTCAAAAGGTTCTGTTTTAGGCATAGATAAATTAGTAATTAATGGTTACGGGTTACGGGGTACTGGGTACTTGGTTATTTGGTTACTAGTTATTTGTTACTGGCTCTTGGTTCTTGGGTCCTGGCTCCTGGTTCTTGGTTCTTGGCTCCTGGTTCTTGGTTCTTGGCTCCTGGTTCTTAGTTCTTGGTTACTGGCTCCTGGTTCTTAGCTCTTGGCTCCTGGCTCTTTTTTATATGCAGTGAGCATCCGGGCATATCTTCCGGCCAGTTTGTATTCTTCGAAACGGGTGAAACCCGCTTCTTTCAGGATTTTTTTCCAATCGCGC
>DRPN01000171.1 GCA_011374625.1 Bacteroidota bacterium | reverse complement strand
TTTAAAATTTAAACAGGAGGAATTGTTATGAAACAAATGAGAATGTTATATGGGTTAGTGTTGTTTTTATTAACGGCAAGTTTAGCTTATTCCCAACGGGGCGCTGATTATGTTACGATGGGCGACGGTGCCTGGTGTTGGTTTTCAGATCCGCGGGCGGTTTATGACGAACTCTCAGGGTTGTTGTTTTTCGGGTTCACCAGCTCGGAAGGAGATATTGTTGTTGCTACTTATGATTATCAGACAGGTATAATTGATTCGACGATTATTATACGGCATCTTGAACGGGATGATCATACGGCTCCGTCACTTCTTTTTCTTCCCAACGGAAGGCTGATGGTGTTTTTTACCCATCATAACGAAGGGTTTTATTACACTACCTCTCTTAAGTCGAGGGATATTTCTGCTTTTGAACCGGTAAAAAATGTGGATGTAGGCAGGATGATGTATTATACCAACCCGTTGATGTTGTCGGAGGAAAATAACAGGATCTATCTTTTCTTCCAGGGAGGCCATCACTGGAAACCTTCTTATGTCTATTCCGATGACCTGGGTAAAAGCTGGTCCGGACCAATCACCCTGGTAGCAAAACCCGGGGCTTCAAATACAAACAGACCTTACGTAAAAGTAGCCTCGGATGGAAAATCTTCAATATGGTTTGCTTTTACCGACGGTCATCCGAGAAAGGAAATTTGTAATTCTATATACTATCTCAAATATGAACACGGCCGGTTATATGATGCTGCCGGAAAGGAGATAAGGGATACGGCACACCTGCCCGTCAATCAAAATATGGTCCCAAAAGTCTATGATGGGGAAAAAACGGGAATCAGGGCCTGGATATGGGATATTGCTATTGATCAGCAGAACCATCCTGTTATGGTATATGCTACTTTTCCGGAAGATTCGAAACATTATTACAATTATGCATACTGGGACGGGACTGAATGGAATAATTATGTTCTCGGACGTGCCGGAAGCTGGTTTCCGCGTTATATAAAGAAAAAGGAAGACTATGAACCGGAACCCCATTATTCCGGAGGTATTTATCTGGATCATAACAATCCGCAGGTTGTTTACCTCTCACGGCCTCACAGTGACATTTTTGAGATTGAACGTTGGGAGACCAAAGATCATGGAAGAACATGGGATCATACCATGGTGACAGAAAACTCCGAACGGGATAATGTCAGACCTTTTGTAGTTAGGAATTATAAGGACGGTTTATTGCCTTCGGTTTTGTGGATGAATCTGAAACATTATAGTCACTATAGCGATTTTATATCCGTCATTAAAGGAAACAAGTCCGCTTCTCTTTTTTCCGGAGACATAACTCCGGAAAATGTCACGAAGGTGATGCAAGCCGTGGCCGACTGGCAGATCGAACATTTTGATCCTCCACGTCACCATCCTCTCCACTGGACCAACGGAGCCTTGTATGCCGGCATGTTCGCCTGGTCGCAGCAAATCGACGATCCCAAATACATGAACTGGTTGGTTCGTATCGGAAAAAAATACCATTGGCAACCGGGTTTCCGGATCTATCATGCCGATGATTATGTGGTGACCCAGACTTTTCTGGATATTTATAAAATAAAAAAAGACGATCGTATGCTGACTCCCACCAAGGCGCGTGTTTGTTGGATTATGGACCACCCCTCCCATACCTCGATGGATTTCCGGAATTCTACTCCCTATACCACAGACCGTTGGTCGTGGTGTGATGCTTTGTTTATGGCTCCACCGGTATATGCCCGCCTGTACGCGATTACCGGGAATAAGAATTATATGAAGTTTATGAATAAGGAATTCAAGGTTACCTATGACTATTTGTATGATAAGGATGAACATTTGTTCTACCGTGACAGCCGGTATTTTGATAAACGGGAAGCCAACGGGAAAAAGGTTTTTTGGGGCCGTGGCAACGGCTGGGTGATGGGCGGATTGGTACGTATTCTCCAAGAATTGCCCGCAGGAAATAAATACCGTCCCTTTTATGAGCAGCTCTATAGAGAAATGGCTGCAAAAGTGAGTTCCCTGCAGGATGAGAATGGATACTGGCATGCCAGCCTGCTGGATCCGGAAAGCTACCCCGATCCGGAGACCAGCTCCAGCGGATTCTTTACTTATGCCCTGGCCTGGGGCATTAATGCAGGTCTGCTGAATAAAGAACAATACCTGCCAGTCGTGAGAAAAGGATGGAGGGCGTTGGTCAGGGCGGTTTATGCGGATGGCAAGCTGGGATGGGTGCAGCAAATAGGTGCGGATCCTAAAAAAGTAACTAAGAGTATGACGGAAGTGTATGGGGTAGGGGCTTTCCTGCTTGCAGGGTCGGAAGTATATAAACTGACTATGCGATAATAAAATTGTAGATGAAATTGATAACACAATTAGAAAACAGATTAAACGGATGGATAACCCATAACTATGATCTGGAAGGACTTATCATTGTGGATTCTGTTAAGTTTTTCCATGGTAGAGGCATGCAATATATCGTCGGATTCATGTCGGAAAGCTTTTGAGTTGATGCGACATTGTCTGAATAATACGGGATGGCCGACGGTGTACAGTGTACATTACAAATGCAAAAGAACTGAATGAAACGAAAATGATTTTTTTAAATCAAAAATTCACAAAAGGATATGAATAAACCCAAGTTTTATGAATTGAAAAATTCAACCAGGCGAATAAAAATACATATTATTTTTAGAGGAAATTAAGCCATAGAAAAATTCTATTGCTTAATTGACGAAGAAAATCATAGCATTCCATCAAGATGGAATGTGAGATTTTCTTGTCAGGGTTAACCCAATGCAGCCTTCGGCTTATGCGCAATAGAGCCATTTACAATAACTCTATTGCGCATTGGGATAAAAGAAAACCGCAATCTTTTCAGATATGATGCTGGTCTGTGGACCATAGTTACAGTACAAGTAAAAAATAATTCATAAATTTACATTGCTTAAAATGATAAATGATAACTTAAAATGATAATAAGATGAAAAGTCTGAAATTCCTCATCCTGCTTCTTCTTCCTGTTGTGATGACAGGTTGTAGCACCAGACCTGAAAAACCCAATATCCTGTTTATTGTGGTTGATGACCTTGGATATAAAGATCTGAGTTGTATGGGTAGTAAGTATTACGAGACACCCAATATTGACCGGATTGCTGCTAACAGTATGATTTTTACAAACGGGTATGCTACCTGTGCAGTGTGCAGTCCGTCCAGGGCCAGTTTGTTGAGTGGCAAGTTCCCCGCTCGTCACGGAATCACCGACTATATCGGCGCATCATCCGGTGAGAATTGGAGGAAAGCCAAACGTTATACAAAACTTCTGCCGGCAGACTATCTGCACCACTTGCCGCATGAGTTTGTAATTCTGCCGGAAGTGCTGAAACAACATGGTTATACGACTTTCTTTGCCGGAAAATGGCACCTGGGGGGCAAAGGTTCTTACCCGGAAGACCATGGTTTTGATGTGAATCAGGGAGGATATGAGGCCGGCGGGCCATATAGCGGAGGTTATTTTTCACCGTTTAACAATCCTAAAATGAAAGATTATCCCGAAGAGGCTGGTATGAGCCTTTCCATGAAATTGGCAAAGGAGACGGTGAAATTTATAAAAGCCAACAAAGATACAACGTTCCTTACTTATCTTGCATTCTATGCTGTCCATTCTCCTATACAGACTACACATGACAAGTGGAAAAAATACCGCGACAAGGCCGACTCGATGGGCATCGCTCCGCAGGGCTTTGCCATGGAGCGAAGATTGCCTTACCGCCTGCATCAGGACAACCCCGTTTATGCCGGTCTGATATCACAAGTGGACGATGCAGTGGGATATATACTGGAGACCCTGAAAAAGCTGAATCTAGATAAAAAGACGATAATCATCTTTACCTCAGACAACGGAGGAGTGGTCTCGGGAGATAATTTTTCCACCAACCTGGGTCCTCTCAGGGGAGGAAAAGGATATCAATGGGAGGGAGGTATACGGGTCCCATATTTTATAGATGTTCCCTGGATGCACCTCAGGGGCAGGAAAAATGATACTCCCGTTACCGGGGCTGATTTTTATCCTACCATTCTGGATTTGGCGGGAATCCCCCTGATGCCGCAGGAACATACTGATGGAGTAAGCTTGGTGCCTCTCCTGAAAGGCGATACCATTCCTTCCCGCCCCTTGTATTGGCATTATCCTCATTATGGAAATCAGGGAGGCGATCCGGCATCCATGATCCGTGAAGGCCATTGGAAACTGATCCATTACTGGGAAGACGGGTCCAATGAGTTGTATGATCTTAACACGGATATCAGTGAACAGCATGATGTTTCAGGCCGATACCCGGATATTACCCGTAAAATGACAGATAAACTTCTGGGTTGGTTACGATCGGTGAATGCAAAATATCCGGTCCCCGATCCTTTGTTCAGCGAAGATTCCTTGAAGATGAAACAGGAATGGTACCGGAATGTGTTAATGCCCCGTCTCGAAGAAAAACGAAAGAAAATGTTGGACCCAGCCTGGCAGCCCAACAAAGACTGGTGGGGGAGTGAGAGAGACGATAAGGCGATGAAACGATGAAGCAATCATGTGCAGCGCATCATTGAAAAACATTATACCATGACCCGATTTATATTTCTTATCATCATCTTTCCCTTGTTACTCTTTTCCTGCAGAGTGCAACAACAACCTGGCCGTCCCAACATTGTGTTGATCATGGCTGACGACCTGGGCTTCGAATGCCTGGGCTGTGACGGTGGTACTTCTTATGCTACACCCAACCTGGACCGGTTGGCCGATGCCGGATTGCGATTCCGTTATTGTTTTTCACAGCCATTGTGTACACCTTCCAGGGTGCAACTCATGACGGGAAAGTATAATTACAGAAATTATACGGCTTTTGGCATACTGAAAAAAGGAGAGAAAACATTTGCCAACATTTTTCAGGAAGCGGGTTACAAAACGGGCATTGCAGGCAAGTGGCAATTGTATGGCAGTACGGATCAAAAGGCTCTGAAAGGAACCGGTACCTTGCCCCATGAAGCGGGCTTTGATGAGTTTTGTCTCTGGCAGATAGACCTGAGAGGCTCACGTTATGCCGATCCGATAATATACTATAACAGCCTGACCCCGGATACGCTGACAGGAAAATACGGACCGGATATTTTCATGGCATTTATTGAGGATTTCCTCACCCGTCATCGTCAGAAGCCTTTTTTCTTATATTACCCTATGGTATTGCCCCATGCCCCGCATATGCCCACGCCGGATTCGCCGGAATGGAAAACAAACCGGTATAAAAGAGATAACCGTTTTTTTGCGGATATGGTAGCTTATGTTGACAAAAATGTGGGATTGATCATACAAAAACTGGATGAGCTGGGTCTTCGTTCCAATACGCTGGTCATATTTACCGGCGATAACGGAACCAACCGGGCCATTGTTTCCATGATGGGAGATAAAGCCGTTCATGGAGGAAAAGGACTAACACTGTTGACAGGGACTCATGTCCCGCTGATCATGAACTGGCCGGGACACATTGCCGGAGGACAGGTATCTGAAAAATATGTCGATTTTACGGATTTTTTGCCTACCTTACTGGATGTTGCCGACATTCACAAGCCTGATGATTTCTTCACCGACGGTCATAGCATTGCCCGGTTAATCGAAGGAAAGCATATGTCCGGGAGGAAATGGGTGTATTGTTATTATGATCCGAAATGGGCGAAATTCAAATATGCCAGATTTGTGTATACTCCCTTTTATAAACTTTATGATGACGGCCGTTTTATCAATCTGACAACGGATGAAATGGAAAAACATCCGCTTCCGGCGGATTCTTTAAGTAACCGGGAAAAAAGGATCAAAAAACGATTTATGAAAGTCCTGAATGTTCTGAAATAGTTCAAACCATCTATTGACGATCATGTTTCAAAGAACGCTTCAATGCCTGGGTAATTGTAACGGGCCACCGCGATTTTCTGCGGATAAATATAATAGGTTACTTTACCTTCGGAACACAGGTTCCCGTTACAATCTAGTAGCCGGGTATACATAGTGGCCAGCCTTTCTTCCTGCGTGAGTACTTTGGACCGCAAGGTGATTTTTCCTTTATTGACATAGACGGCTTTCAGGTAGTTAATTTCTATTTTGCGGGTAACCCCTGCTGTTTCCAGCTTGGTGTATACCGTCCAGCTGGCGATCTCATCATGCAGGGTAGCCTGGATGCCTCCGTGTAAAACATTAAGATAGCCCTGCATGTAAAATTCAGGATCCCATTCAGTGACAACATCTTCCCCGTCTTCGTAAAAGGTCAGGTGCAGTCCGATGGGGTTGGAAGATGAACATCCGAAACATTTGTTTCTTTCAGGCTCGTAGGGATTAATGATCTTTCTCACAACAATATGATTTACTGGTTCTGAAAAAAGTCAGAGTTTTCCGGACATCCGCTTGTCGGAAAGCAGGGATACCAGAATTCCCTGCAAGGTTTCCTGATCCAGCGAACGGATAAACTCCCTGACTTTATCTTTCCGTGTGGACGGGTCTTTATTTTCTTTGAGGATGGCTTTGAGGGTTTTGTATTGAGAGCCTTTGAGTTCGTTTTCCAGCGCTTCGCGGATAAGCCCGAAAACAGCATTTTCTTTTGTGTTTCCTTCATCAGTGTCTGCAATTTCCAACTCGAGGATGGCTGTCTCCAGGATCTCCCGTGCGTTACGGTGGATCTGCTCTTCCCAGGAAGACTTTCCCAGCGTGTCACGCAGGGCCCAGCTGCTCATGTGATAACTGAGCTCCTGGATCTTGCCTATGACAGGCGCCCCGGCACCGAAAATATTTTCCAGAATCAGGGTCACTGAGTTCTTCCAGGCTTCCAGATTGAAATCCTCCCGGTCGAGACGAACAATGAATTCCCTGAGCAGTTGTATGGCTTTTTTCTTGTCCATTTATATTGATTTTTTTTTGGAACAAATATATTATTTACTTTAGAATATTCATTTCTATATGAATCTTAATTTTTAATCCCGATAAAATACAAATTCCGGATCTGCAAATTTTTTATTAAGAACCTGGCCGTTGCCTTATCAACCAGCACTTGATGACTGTGCAACAGAAAATGGTGGGTATCATCCGGAATTACCAGGGACTCAAAAGGAATATGGTATTTGATCAGGCGTTGAACCAGATCGGCAGATTGGGAGAAAGGTACGTTCCTGTCATCATCGGCATGGATAACCAGAACGG
This sequence comes from Bacteroidota bacterium, assembly GCA_011374625.1. Lineage (GTDB taxonomy): Bacteria > Bacteroidota > Bacteroidia > Bacteroidales > VadinHA17 > DRPN01. The sequence goes on along the minus strand of DRPN01000171.1, from coordinate 13,748 downwards.
GGGATTTCCACTTTTGTATGTAGGCAGTGGGCGAGGAGAGCCAGGTGGTAACGGCTGCCCTTTCGGCGTCGGGAGCCCGCTCATAACTTTCCGGATAGAGATACCTTTTCGCTCTTCCCACGCTGCGGTCATGACCACCCGATATATCTACGCCGGCAGCGAAGATATCTGAATTGCGGGCCAGGGCCATAGCGGTCAGGTATCCCCCATAGGAACCTCCGTAGATACCTATATGTGAGGCATCCGTAAAAGGTTGTGCCGCCAGCCATTCTCCGGCAGCCCGAATATCCTGATATTCCGAAGCCCCTTTAGGCCCGGCATTAACAGGGTGATGAAAATGATAGCCATATCCTATTCCCAATCTGTAATTGACCGAAAGAACGACAAAACCCTGATTGACTAAGTACTGATTGACAGCATAGGCATTGGAGTAATAGGATGAATAATGCCATCCAAGAAGCATCTGACGAGGGGGGCCGCCATGTACAAAAATTACGGCAGGTCTTTTTTTGATTTTTTCTTTGGGCATGAATAGATCAGCGTGGATAGGTATGCCATCCGGTGCTTTGAAAATCACGCGGGTGGGGGTGATCAATGATTTTACGGGATAATTTTTCGGGATCAGATCTTTTCCAAGAAGTCTGTTTTTGCGGTCTGACAAATTCATGACAGCAGGTAGGGGAGGACGTTGAGCTGTGGCGCTGATATAAACCAACCACTTCCCGTCACCGGTGATGAAAGGTTTCCATTCCAGGCCTGTGCCTGGTGTAAGCACTTCCATGTCTGCCCTGTCAATAGAAACCTTGACGATATGCCGCCGTTCAAGATCTAAGGAATCGGGTCCTGTATTACCGGCAAAGACCAGTTGTTTTCCGTCGGGACTCATTGAGATGTATTCGGCCATGAAATGACCCGGGGTGAGTAACAAAGGTTTTCCTCCGTTTTCAGGAATAGAATAAAGGTGTGGCCAGCCGTCCTGATAAGAGAGGAAAACGATCCTGCCAGTGCCCCAGTGCAGGTTGGTGCCTCCCTGGGTAGTGGGATAAGACCCTTCGGGCGTGTGGGGGGATTCCCATACTATCCGGGCTGCTCCGGTGAAAGCATCGGCAGTGAGTATTTTCCAGGGTCGGGGCGGGGGGCTCAGGATAGAGTCAGGTTCGCCACCGGCTCCGGCGGTACGGACAAATGCCAGACGGGTGCCGTCGGGTGACCAACGTGGTGAGTTGTCATAGGAAAAGGACGGGGAAAGCCAGACAATGGACTTGTTTTTTCCGGAAAAGATGCCAATAAAAGAATGGTCGCCTCGGTAGGAGCGGAAAGCAATCTTTTTTCCGTCAGGGCTCCACTGTGGGGAGTTGTTGTGACCACGTGCAGTGAAAAGTTTTGCAGCGGAAAATGTCCCGTCTATGGGAGCTCCCCAGAGCTGACCTTCTTTTACGAAAACAACGCTGTCAGAATGTGGAGAGATAACCGGTTCGGTTCCTTCTCCCAGCAGAATGGGGTCTCCTCCCTCAAAAGGTATGCTCCATATCTGAACTTTAGGGGGATCGGGAAGATGACGCGGATTGACGGGTAATGCCTCGTCCCAGTTGCTCCCGAAGTCTCCCCCGCGGATATATATACACCATTTCCCGTCGGCAGAAAGCTGAAGATTGCTGATTGCCTGGCCTTCGTCTTTCAGATAGGAGGTGAGGCGGCGAGGCGTGAAAGAAGGCCCTTCGGCGACATAGATATTTCTAATACCATTGATGTTAATGGTCCAGGCTACCCGCGAACCTGTGGTAGAGACAGCAAACCCCGATGGAAAAGGGAAACTGAGAACCTGTTCCATGGTAAAAGATTTGTTTCGGGCAGGAGATTCCATGGAAAACAAAATCCCGGAAATGATCAGCACAGCCCAGCAAGGAACAGCAATACCTGATTTTTTTCTAAAAATACTGGAATTTGTTTTCATATCTAATCGATTATATCATCATCACGAAATTCTTGTTGCCGTTTTGTAATGAACCATTCATCAGTATTGGGGGGAGGGACCTGATCTTCTTCTTCTTCTTCAGTGAGGTCGGCAAAGGTCAAAAGACGGTGGATTACCCGCAGGACATTCAATAATTTCTGTCCCCACAAGCGGTCGAAATTTTCCCGAACCTCCCACAGAGCATCATTCATCACTTCATTACTGCCAATATGATACAGGGTAATAAAGTCTTTCAATTCCTGGTAGATGTCGGCGCAGTCTTCGGATATACGGGCGGTGATATCCAATTCCTCAATGGGTTCCTGAGGGTCAAAAACTTCAGGGTACTCGTCCCAATGTCCGGCTTTTTTACGTACAAAACCGAGAATCCTGTTATAATCTTTTTCTGTGACAAATTTTTGATTTCCCTCGGGGTATACAGCTTTTACGGCAGGCAGCTTCAGGGTCTGGTTGTACAAACCCGCCAGAATTGTACGCATTTTTTCAAACCAGAGTTTACGTGGTTGTGTAACGCTGTTTTCCAACCATTCACAATAGGCAGCCGCCAACCGTACAAACTCTATAGCCTCTTCGGAATAAATTTCCTTTTCTGTCCAGTCTTCCATAATTTTTAACTTTAGGTACTTTTAATTTTTAGCCTTTACACATTTCAACAAATTTGTATCCGGGATATAAGCAATATAACCATTATCCAGCAACCATCGTATCACTATCATAATCTTGTTTTCCTCCTTTGCATCAGCTAGTTTTATCAGTTCTTTAATATCCAGACCTCCAGGGTGATGTTGCAGAATCTCCCGTATTTTACCTTGAAGTATGTCAAAAGTTTTTTTGTCCGGAGTGATCTCATTTATTTCCCGACAAACATCACAGATTCCACAATCATGATCCGAGGTTTCTCCGAAATAGTCCAGCAGGAATCTGCTGCGACACATGTTGCGATTGGTAGCATAGCGCCACACTGCTTCCTGTTTTTTCAGATAAATTTCTTTCCGTTGTCTGTAGTTTTCCGGAGAAATATACAAAGCTTTGGGGTCAAGTCTTTCTTCTGTAAAGATCAACAAAGGTGTATCCTTTTTGGGGATATAACGGATAATATGCAGATTGTTTAGTCTGTGCAGATATTTTTTTATGGTTTCTGCCGGTATCCCTGTTTTACGGGCCATATTTTCTTCGAAAACGGGGACGAATTCGGTGAAAAGTCCTGTATAACTTCGTAATAACAATTTGATAAAAGCATCAAAACTGGCATTGGCAACCTGAAATTTGTATAACTGGTCACGGGAAACAGTAAAATGTATCCGGGAAGGATTGTGTACATCTTCCGTCAACTCGATGTAGCCTTCCCTTTCCAGGAATTTCAGGCTATTGTATGCGATCATTACATTGAATTTGTACCGGGAAACAAAATCCGACAGAACAAAGTCAAAGGTTTGATTTTTTGCGCTTCCTACCGGTATCTGGTAATAGTTTCCCAAGGCTTCATACACTTTTTTTATCTCTTCTATTTCAGGATAGTTGACGCGTGCACGTTGTTCCAGTTTCTGTTTATCTCCTTCGTTATACAGCAATATTGCCCAGGCTTTTTTGGCGTCGCGACCGGCTCTGCCGGCTTCCTGAAAATAGGCTTCCAGCGAATCGGGCATGTCCATATGCACAACGAAACGTACGTCCGCCTTGTCAATACCCATCCCAAAGGCGTTGGTAGCCACCATGATGCGAAACTCCCCGGATGACCATGAGGTTTGTTTTCGGTCGCGCAGTTCATGACTTAGACCGGCATGGTAGAAGTCGGCGGATATTCCCTGATCTTTTAGAATCATTGCAAGGTCGCGGGCATGCTTACGGGTACGTACATATGCAATTCCACTGCCCTGAATATTTCGTGCCAGACGGATCAGATATCCATTTTTATCATCGGTTTCCTTAACAAGATAAGCGAGGTTTTTCCGTTCGAAAGTGGTCTTCAGGACGATCTTTGACCTAAACTTCAGTTGCTTCTGAATGTCTTCCACCACATCGGCGGTGGCTGTAGCCGTAACTGCCAACACGGGGACTTCCGGCAATATCATCCTAAGTTCGGCAATCCGCAGGTATGAAGGTCGGAAGTCGTATCCCCATTGGGAGATACAATGTGCTTCGTCTACAGCAATGAGGTTAATATTCATCTTTTCCACACGCATGCGAAAGATATCGGTGTTCAGCCTCTCGGGGGAAACATACAGAAACTTGTAATCACCATAAATACAGTTGTTCAGAGCTACGTCAATTTCGTCGCGCATCATACCTGAATAGATGGCAATAGCTTTGATGTCCATGCTGCGCAGCCGGTTTACCTGATCTTTCATTAACGCGACGAGAGGAGTGATTACCAGACAAAGACCTTCTTTAGCGAGAGCCGGTACCTGATAGGTGAGAGATTTGCCCCCGCCGGTAGGCATCAGTGCCAGCGTATCATTCCCGTTAGCCACAGAGAAGATGATTTCTTCCTGTAAGGGCCTGAACTTGGTATATCCCCAGTATTTTTGTAATATCTGGTGATACAGATCTGATGCTTCTGAATTTTTACTCATAAATCACTCAGCTTCCGTGAATTTTTTGTATTTTGCGCACTCTAAATTTAACAAAATTAATAAAGAATGTCTTTCTCCAGCGAACGAATTATAAAAGAAGGTATTACTTTTGACGATGTCCTTCTTATCCCATCGTATTCCGAAATTCTGCCGAGGGATGTGTCTACTGTTACTTATTTCACGAAGAACATACTTTTAAATGTGCCGGTTATTTCGGCAGCTATGGATACCGTAACCGAGGCTGAAATGGCAATCGCCATAGCCCGTGAGGGGGGTATTGGGGTAATTCATAAAAATATGTCTGTTGAAGAACAGGCCCGCCAAGTGAGGAGGGTAAAGAGAGCAGAAAATTTCATGATCATTGATCCCATCACCATTGATCCTGACAGTTGCGTGGAAGATGCCCTGAAGCTAATGCATGAATATGGAATCGGGGGAATACCGGTAATCAATGAGGAGGATATTTTGATAGGGATTGTGACTAACCGGGATCTTCGTTTTGAGAAGGACGGAACGCGTCAGATCAGGGAGGTGATGACCCATGAGAACCTGATCACCACCAATGATGATATTGATTTGCAGGAGGCAGCACACATCCTCCAGAAACACAAGATCGAAAAGTTACCCATCGTGGATGAAGAGATGAAGCTGGTCGGGCTGGTGACCTATAAGGATATTACCAAATCAAAAGACCGTCCTAATTCATGCAAGGACGGAAAGGGGCGTCTTCGTGTGGCTGCTGCCCTGGGGATAGCAGTAGATACGTTAGAGCGGGCGGAAGCGCTGGTAGAAGAACAGGTGGATGCCCTGGTGATCGATACGGCCCATGCTCATACCAAAGGAGTAATAGATACCGTGAGAAAGATCAAGAAGCATTTTCCCAACGTGGATCTGGTAGCCGGGAATGTGGGAACGGCCGAGGGTGCCCGTGCGTTGGTAGACGCAGGTGCAGATGCCGTTAAAGTGGGTATAGGTCCCGGATCAATCTGTACAACACGTGTTATCGCAGGAGTCGGAGTACCTCAATTGACAGCTATTTTTGATGTGGCAAAAGAACTTGAGGGAATGGGTATCCCCGTGATTGCTGACGGGGGAATACGTTACTCCGGTGATATTATCAAAGCATTAGCAGCAGGCGCTTCCGCAATCATGGCCGGATCACTGTTTGCGGGCGTAGAAGAATCACCCGGAGAAACCATCATTTATAACGGAAGAAAATTTAAATCATACCGTGGTATGGGCTCTGTTGAAGCCATGCAGCAAGGTTCGAAAGACCGGTATTTTCAGGATGTGGAAGATGATATCAAAAAACTTGTGCCGGAGGGTATTGCTGCCCGGGTGCCTTATAAAGGAAGATTGTCGGAGGTAGTGTATCAGTTGATAGGTGGATTGCGTGCAGGCATGGGATATTGTGGAGCGGCCAATATAGAAGATCTGAAAAAAGCCCGTTTCGTTAAAATTACACAGGCAGCCGTGATCGAAAGCCATCCTCATGATATTACTATTACCAGTGAGGCTCCTAATTACAGCAGGGAGATATCATGATGCATAAATCACCGGAAATAAAAGTTGATCATTTGTTATGATGAAAAAAAAGATTTTATTATCGGGTATATTTATGTTTTCTTTCCTGTCAGTATTGTATTCGCAGGTACCTGATACGGCAGTTTTATTTACTGTGGCCGGAGTACCTGTAACTGTCGGCGAGTTTAAATACATGTATATGAAAAATGCCCAACTGATGCAGAGCGAGAAATCCGATCCTGATAATTATCTGAATCTATATGTTAATTTTAAGCTAAAGGTTCATGAAGCAGAAATGCAGGGATATGATACCATGCAGTCGTTTACAAGGGAGCTGGCAGAATACCGGAAACAGCTGGCAAAACCTTACATGATTGATCCGCAGATAATGGACAGCCTGATGCGGGAAGCTTATGAACATATGCAGAAAGAAATACGGGCCCACCATATTCTGGTAAGGGTAAGCCAGAACGGTGATACCACTGAGGCTTGGAACAAGATCATGGAAGTGAGAAAAAAATTGTATGATGGTGTTCCTTTTGAAAAGATGGCACGGGCTGTATCCGATGATCCTTCCGCCAAGACCAATGGAGGCAATTTAGGCTATTTTACGGCTTTTCAGATGGTTTATCCTTTTGAAAAAGCAGCCTATAGCCTGCCTCGCGGAGAAATCTCCATGCCGGTACGCACGCGGTACGGTTATCACCTGATCAGGGTGGATACCGTGTTGCCCAATCCCGGAGAGGTCGAGGTGGCTCATATTATGGTGGCGGTGCCACGGAATGCTTCCGAAAAAGCAAGAGAAGCTGCAAAACAGAAGATATACCTGATCTATGACAGCCTGCGGAAAGGTGCTGATTTTGCCAAACTGGCCCAAAGCATGTCGGATGATTACAATACCGCCCGCAACGGGGGTAAACTTCCCTGGTTTGGACCGGGCCGGATGATCCCCGAATTTGCCGATGTCGCTTTTTCATTAAAAAACGTAGGAGATTATTCCGAACCGGTCAAAACACCCTATGGCTGGCATATCATAAAACTATTAGGGCGTAAGCCTCTGGGTTCCTATGAGGATATGAAACCGGAATTGAAGAAAAAATTAAGTAGCTCCAACCGGCTCAAAGTGGTACAGGATATCCATCTGCGGTACCTGAAAAAGAGATATCACGCTATAGCGGATACAAGCTGGCTGGATCAGATTATTGAGAAAGCTGCCATAGAAGATGGAAGAATCTTCATTCCCGTGTCCAGGGAAGATAAGTCCCATATTGTGTTATGGTTCAGGGATCAGGAAATACCGTTTAGCGAATTTTATGCGTATCTCAGAAAACTTCAATTCAACAAGGATAAGGAGATACGATCTTTGATCCGGAGTCGCTTTGAGGCCTTTTCGGCTAAAAAACTGACGGATTACGAAGATGCCCATTTGGAAGAAGAGTATCCCGAATTTGCTTCTATTATGAAAGAATACAGGGAAGGAATGCTGATGTTTAATATTATGGATAAAAATGTCTGGTCCAGGACGGTGAAGGATACGGCCGGGTTGAAACAATACTTTGAAGGACATAAGAAAAATTATATGACGCCGGGAAAGATGGTCCTGATACATTATGTGCTTACGGATCTCGCCCGACAGAAAAAAGTGGTGAAAGAGATCAAAAAGAAAGGGAAAAAAGATATTCCCAAAGACAGGCTTCCAGAGAAATATAACCGGAGTGGGAAAAACATTCTTACAGCCAACGTGGATACTATTGAGAAAAAGAAAGGCACCTTGGCAGATACGCTGGTATGGAAAAAAGGATCTGTTCGTGTGATCAGACAACAAGATTATCTGGATATTTACAAAGTGGTCACGCTATTGCCTCCGCAACCCCGGCCTCTGAATCAGATCAGAGGAATTGTTACCTCTGATTACCAGGATTATCTGGAGAAAAAATGGATTCGGGAGCTGAGGAAAAAATATCGTGTGGTGGTAAACCGGGCTGTTTTTGCCAAACTGGAAAAAGAATTGAAATGAAGAATCTTTATTCCCGATATTCCTGTCCGGCCTGCCTGAAAATCACCTTTCCGGTCTTGCTGGCTTTCTTTTTGTTAACCGCTTGTCATCAGGGAGGATTACAATCGGTAAATAAGACTCCGGTCGCAAGAGTCGGAAGCAGGTACTTGTACCGGGAAGATATTCCCGGGAACTTTGTCACCGGGATTTCACAGGAAGACAGCAGCAAGTTCATCGAGAATTATATTAATCGCTGGATCAAAAACCAGCTTCTGGCACAGAAAGCCGATTTGTATCTTCCCGAAGAACAAAAAGAGGAAATAGAAAGACAGGTGGAGGAGGCACGTCTCACTCTGTTGGTGTATCATTATGAGCAGGATCTGATCCTTCAGAAAATGGATACTTCCGTAGCGGATACCGTGATAGAAAATTTTTACGAGAAACAAAAGGACTTGTATGCTTTGGATTATAATATTGTAAAAGCGCTGTTTATTAAAATACCCATTACTGCTCCGGATATCTCCAAAGCCCGTCGCTGGTATCGCTCCGACAGGGATGATGACTATACCAAACTGGAGAGTTACTGTTATCAATATGCCGCGAAATTTGATGACTTCAATGATCAGTGGATCCTGTTTGACTTATTGTTAAAAGAGGTGCCCCTGACGATCAGCAATCAGGAAAGATATCTCAGGTACAACCCTTTTATCGAAGCAAAAGATAGCGCTTATCAATACTTTGTAAGAATCAACGAATACCGTCTCAGGGGAATGGATGCTCCGATAGAATATGTAGCGGATCGGATCCGTCAGATCATTCTGAATGAGAGGAAGATCAAATTTATCAGGGAACTGGAAAATAACATTTATTCAGAAGCGTTGAATCTTAAGGAAATTGAAATATATAAATAAAAAGAATAATGGGTAAAGGGATACAGTGGATAACAGTTTTTTTGTTTGCATGGCTGGTGACGATTCCTGTTACAGGACAAGCGATTATAGACCGGATTGTGGCAATTGTCGGGGAGAGTACGATTCTTGAATCGGATATTGAAAACCAGTATCTTCAGATGAAAGCGGAAGGGCTCAGGATTCCTACAAAACATATGAAATGCAACATTCTGGAAGACATCATGGTACAGAAACTACTGTTGCACCAAGCTAAACTGGACAGTCTGGTTGTGGAGGAGGGACAGGTAGAAAGGCAACTGGATGCCCGTTTGCAATATTATATACAGATGATTGGTTCCAAAGAAAAACTGGAAGATTATTTTCACAAGACTTATCTGGAGATCAAAGAAGATTTCCGGGAACCCATGCGTGAGCAGATGCTTACCCAGCAAATGCAGCAAAAGATCATTGAGGATGTTAAGATGACCCCACGGGAAGTGCGTGCGTTTTACCGCAGCCTGCCGGAGGATAGTATCCCCATGATCTCCGAACAGTACGTTATCCAGCAGATACAGATCAATCCTCCTTACTCGGAAGAGGCCAAGCTGGCAGCCCGCCAGAAACTGCTCGAGTTAAGAAAGAGGATTCTGGAAGGAGAGAGTTTCAAAACCCTGGCCATGCTCTACTCTGAAGATCCGGGATCGGCACGCAATGGGGGGGAACTGGGGTACCAGGGCAAAGCACAACTGGTGAAAAATTTTGCACGGGTAGCTTTCTCGTTGAAACAGGGACAGGTGTCCCAGATCGTGGAAACCCCTTTCGGATACCATATTATCCAGATGATTGACAGGAGAGGGGACCAGGTGAATGTGAGACATATTCTGGTTAAACCCAAGCTTTCGGCCGATGCCATCCGCCGTGCTCATGAACTGCTCGACAGTATTGCCTATCAGATAAGAATGGATTCGCTCTCTTTTGAAAGAGCTGCTTTCCTCTATTCGGAAGATGATAAAACCCGTACCATGGGCGGACTTATGATTAATCCGGCCACGGGAGATACCCGTTTTACCATAGCCCAGCTGGATAAGAAAATGGCGGATGTTATATCCCGATTGAAACCGGGAGAAATTTCCGATCCTTTTCAATATGTGGATAATACCGGAAATGTGGTTTTTAAAATCGTCAAGCTTAAATCAATTATTTCGGCGCATAAAGCCAACCTTAACCTGGACTATGACCTGCTGCAGAATATGGCCAAAGGAGGTAAACAGGAGGAAGTGTTTCATAACTGGATTAGGGAGGAGTTGAAAACTACCTATGTGAAGGTGAATGAAGCATACAGGCACTGTAGTTTCAGATTCAAAGGCTGGGTGCACTAAGCTAAGGATATGATTAAGAAAATACTGTTTCTGGCCTTCTTCCTTTTCAGTGTATTTCTGTTACCCCTGGCCGCTCAGCAGGAAAAGAAAAAAAACCGGGTGGAAATATTAAATGCCGATATTCTGAAGATTGACAGGACACGTTATTTGAGAAAACTCCAGGGAAACGTCCGATTGAAACATGAGAATATCCTTTTGACCTGTGATAGTGCATTGGTGTTTGATTATACTAATGTTGTGGAGGCTTTTTCCAATGTTTCCCTGAATCAGGGAGATACATTATTTTTGACAGGGGATTATATCCGTTATAACGGGGATACCAAAAAGGCTGAAGTGTTTGGAGATGTACACCTCATGGATAAAAAATCAGATCTGAAAACCGATAAACTGGAATTTGATATGGAAAATAATGTAGGATATTATTTGACAGGGGGTGTCATTACCAGTGAGAAAAACAGGATTGAAAGCAGGGAAGGTTTTTATTACAGCAATACCAAAGATTACTTTTATAAAGGGAATGTGCGGGTGGTAACGAATGACTATACCATAACTTCGGATACGTTACGGTATAATCCTGATGAAGACATTACCTATTTTTACGGTCCTACTGAGATCATCAGTGACAGTGCATATATCTCCTGCGAACGGGGATGGTATGATTTGAAAAATGATATTTCGAAATTTTCCCTGCACGCTTATATGCAAACCAAAGAATATACTGTGAGGGGAGATACGCTTTTTTATGATAAGCCTCGTGGGTATGGTACCGCTAATGGAAATGTAGAGATGCTCGATACTACCCGGAAAGTAATCCTGTTTGGAAACCATGCTGTTTATTGGAAAAATCCGGAACGGTCCATGATTACTGACAGTGCTGTGTTTGTCCAGTACAGCCCTGAAGGTGACAGTCTTTTTTTGCATGCGGATACATTGCGTTCTTTTATGGATAGTGCTGGATATAGAATTCTCTCTGCTTATTTTGGGGTCAGAATCTATTCTAAGGATATGCAGGGTGCGTGTGATTCTTTGTCTTATTCTTTTGTCGATTCCGTTATCAGAATGTACAGAGAACCGGTGATATGGTCGGGAGAAAGCCAGATGACCGCGAAAACCATCTATTTATACACCCGGGGGAGGAATGTTGATCATTTTGAGATGAAACAGGATGCCATGATTATTTCGGAATTTGACTCCACACACTTTAATCAGATCAAAGGAAAGAATATGAAGGGCTATTTCAAAGATAATCATCTCTACCGTATCGATGTGAATGGAAACGGCCAGAGTATCTATTACCCGGATGACCAGGGAGAGATCATCGGTTATAATAAGGTGGATTGCTCTAATATCGTGATCTGGGTCAAAGACAATAAAATAAAAAGGATCGTGTTACTGAAACAGCCTTCAGGAACCCTTGATCCTCCGCCTGAAACCTTTACGGAAGATCAGAAACTTAAAGGATTTATCTGGTTGGATACAAAAAGACCGCGTTCTCCACAGGATATTTTTTGATATAAAGAAAAATATATAAAAAAAACGGGCCGGAGCCCGTCAGTTAATTAATACTCATCTTCATTGAAAAAGAAATCATCCTTGCTGGGATAATCCGGCCAAATGTCCTCAATGCTCTCATAAACCTCCCCCTCGTCTTCTATCTCCTGAAGGTTCTCAATAACTTCAAGAGGTGCACCAGAACGAATGGCAAAATCAATCAGCTCTTCTTTCGTGGCCGGCCAAGGGGCGTCTTCAAGTTTCGAAGCCAATTCTAATGTCCAGTACATAGGCCTTAAATTATTGAGATTAGATAAATAAATATCTTCTAAAATTCTGCAAATATAGAAAAAAAAATGACAAATGCAATAAAAAAATAATTTTTTAATCTTTTGATAACCAGACAGTTTCGTCTTTATTGTTTTGATAAAGAATAAAACGTGCTAGTGTAAAGAGATAATCAGATAACCTGTTGAGGTATTGTAATACGGTTTGTTGACCGGGATCATCAGGATTGATAACACCGGCAGTCCATCTTTCGGCTCTTCTGCAGATGGTACGTGCCACATGACAATGGGATGAATGCACGTCACCACCCGCAAGAATAAAATGTTTCAAGGGCGGTATTTGTGTATTCATACGATCAATTTCTTTTTCCAAAATACGAATATCGTCTTCGGAAAGTTTCGGAAGATTGGGCACCGGTTTTTCGGAGGCTAACAGGGAAGCACCTCTCATTAAAAGGTTTTGTATCCTTAAAAGCATTCCATGGGTATATTTCTCACCGGTCAGGTCTCGTATCACTCCAAGATACGAGATTAATTCATCCACATTGCCGTATGCTTCGAGCCTGGGGTCATCTTTTTTTACACGTTTACCCGTAAGCAGGGAGGTGGTCCCTTTATCTCCTTTTTTGGTATAAATTTTCAATTTTCCGGGGTTAGGTATTAACTTGATTATCTTGTTTCGATCAAAGTCCTGTCGTTATTCGCTATATCCATTTCGATAGTTCCGTCTATCAAACGGATAATACGAGCAGCATGTTTGGCGATGCTTTCTTCGTGCGTGACTACGATAACCGTATTTCCCAGACGATTGATATCGTCGAGCAGACGCATGATATCAAGGGACGTCTTTGAGTCGAGGTTCCCTGTCGGCTCATCAGCCAGAATGATGGAAGGTTTGTTCACCATGGCACGGGCAATAGCCACACGCTGGCGCTGTCCGCCCGACAGCTCATTTGGCCGGTGATCCAATCTGTCTCCTAATCCCACCTCATTCAGTACCTCAGTGGCCCTTTCTATTCTTATATGCTTAGGAACACCGGAATAGATCATAGGAAGCATGACATTCTCAAGCGTTGTATATCTGGGCAGAAGATTAAAGGTCTGAAAGACAAATCCGATCTCTTTATTTCGGATCTCGGCCAGCTGATTATCATCCATGTGGCTAACATCCTGCTCGTTTAGCTTGTACTGTCCGCTGGTGGGTGTGTCCAAGCATCCGAGGATATTCATCATGGTGGATTTTCCGGATCCGGAAGGTCCCATGATGGCAACATATTCGTTACGCTGGATGCTGACGGTGATTCCACGTAAAGCCCGTACAGTGACAGTTCCTATATAGTAATTTTTTATGATATCCTTGAGTTCGATGACATGTTCCATGATATTGATGATTTTATCTTACCTTACTAAATATAATTGACAATCCTGTTTATAATTTTATTCCTCTTATTTTGAAATTATTTGCCAAACCTGCACCTTTCAACTCATCCCCCTTTCAACTCATCAACCTTTCAACTCATCAACTCTTCAACGACAAAGTTAATTTTTTATTTTACTTTTAAAACCTGATTTTCAGGGTTTGTCCCGGAAGATCAGGGTTAAAAAAAACAAATCCCATACGAAAGATGTCTAT
>DRPN01000173.1 GCA_011374625.1 Bacteroidota bacterium | reverse complement strand
TTAAAGAAGAGATTAAAGAAGAGAAAGAAGAAGTAAAGCCTTTTAATGATAATGTGATAACCCCTGATCCTGATTTTGACTGGGATGCTTATACACAGGGGGTGGACGAATATACTGTTGATAAAAGGTCGGAATACGAAAAACTATATGATGAAACCCTTAGCACCGTTGCTCCAAATGAGGTGGTGGAGGGAACAGTTATTTCCATGAACAACCGTGAAGTAGTTGTTAATATCGGCTACAAATCCGAAGGTGTTATCAGTTTGAATGAGTTCCGTTACAATCCTGATCTGAAGGTAGGGGATAAAGTAGAGGTATATGTGGAAAGTCAGGAAGATCCCAAGGGTCAGCTTATTCTCTCTCATAAAAAAGCAAGAGCTCTGCGTTCATGGGAGCGTGTCAATGAGGCTTATGACAAAGATGAGATTATTAAAGGATATATTAAATGTCGCACTAAGGGCGGCATGATTGTGGATGTTTTTGGTATAGAAGCCTTTCTGCCAGGATCCCAGATAGATGTCAAACCTATCCGTGATTATGATGTTTTCGTGGGCAAAACCATGGAATTCAAAGTGGTAAAGATCAACCAGGAATTCAAGAACGTGGTGGTTTCTCATAAAGCGCTTATTGAAGCCGAATTGGAACAGCAGAAAAAGGAAATTATCGCCAAACTGGAAAAAGGACAGGTATTAGAAGGTACGGTCAAGAACATTACTTCTTATGGTGCATTTATCGACTTGGGCGGCGTAGATGGTTTGATCCATATTACCGACCTTTCCTGGGGTCGGGTAAATCATCCGGAAGAAGTTGTACAGCTTGATCAGAAACTCAACGTGGTAATACTGGATTTTGACGATGAGAAAAAACGAATCGCCCTGGGACTGAAACAATTGACACCTCATCCATGGGATTCGCTTGATCCTAATCTGAAAGTAGGAGATAAAGTGAAAGGGAAAGTTGTCGTACTGGCTGATTATGGTGCTTTCGTAGAGATTGCTCCAGGCGTGGAAGGACTGATTCATGTTTCTGAGATGTCTTGGTCACAGCACCTGCGAAGTGCACAGGAATTTTTGAAAGTGGGTGATGAGGTAGAAGCTGTGATACTGACACTAGACCGCGAAGAACGTAAGATGTCCATGGGCATGAAACAGCTTAAACCGGATCCGTGGCAAGATATCGAGAAAAAATATCCTATTGGCTCCAAGCATACTGCCAATGTCAGGAACTTTACCAACTATGGTGTCTTTGTCGAGATAGAAGAAGGGGTGGATGGTCTGATCCATATTTCCGACCTTTCCTGGACAAAGAAAATCAAACATCCGGCTGAGTTTATTTCCATCGGAGATGATATTGAAGTGGTAGTCTTGGAAATCGACAAAAACAATCGTCGTCTGAGCTTAGGACATAAACAACTTGAAGAAAACCCGTGGGATGTTTTCGAGAGTATCTTTACCGTAGGTTCGGTACACGAAGGTACCATTACGGATGTTTTTGATAAAGGAGCTGTCGTTGCCCTGCCTTATGGTGTGGAAGGTTTTGCCAACCCAAAACATCTTATTAAAGAAGACGGTACCAGAGCCAAGGAAGATGAAAAACTTCCTTTCAAGGTGTTGGAGTTCAACAAAAACGGAAAGAAAATTGTGGTATCACATACCCGTGTTTTTGAAGATGAGAAGAAAGGGGTGAAGAAAGCTGAAAAGGCTGAAACTGAGAAGGATACATATCGTATTAAGAGTCAGCTTGAGAAGACAACTTTCGGTGATATCGCCGACTTGGCTGCACTGAAAGAAGAATTGGTGGCAAAAGAAAAGAAGGATAAAATATCAGGAGATAAGAAAAAATAATTATCTTTAATGGCAAAATTTTATGCCATGGAATTTCAAATTGAAAATAAAGACGACCATACCCTGATAAGGGTACTGGAAGAAAAACTTGATACCCACATTGCTCCGAATCTGAAATCGGAATTGGTACTGATCTCAGGAAACGGAGAGAAGAATATTGTTCTTGACCTTCGCAATGTCAGATATTGTGATTCCAGTGGTTTAAGCGCCATCCTTGTAGCCAATCGTTTGTGTAAAAATGCTAACGGTATCTTTGTCCTTTGTGGATTAAACGAAGCAGTGGAGCGGTTAATCACTATTTCACAACTGGATACGGTTTTGAACATTACGGAAACATACAAGGATGCAGTGGCGTTGATCAGGGCTGAAGAATAAATATTTTTTCGTTTTGACTTTTTCACTGTTTATCCTGGGAAGCAGTTCAGCATTACCAACATCGAATAGATTTCCGACCGCTCATGTATTAAATATACAGGAGCGGTTTTTTTTGATAGATTGCGGGGAAGGTGCTCAGATGCAAATGCGGCGGATGCACTTTAAGCTGGGACGGCTGAATCATATTTTTATTAGCCATCTTCATGGCGATCATGTTTTTGGTTTGTTCGGACTCCTTTCCAGCCTGGGTTTGATGGGCCGGGAACAAGACCTTCATCTTTACGGGCCTTCCCAACTTGAAAGTGTGATTCTGCAACATATCAAAATGTTTGATATACACCTTCCATACAAGGTGATCTTCTATCCGCTGGAATGTGGAAAATCAAATGTGATTTTTGAAGATAAGGTGGTGACGGTGCGGCATTTTCCTCTGTCACACAGAATCCCTACCTGCGGTTATCTCTTCAGGGAAAAAGAACGAATCCGTAATTTTAAACCAGGCGTGATCGAGAAATACCGTATACCCATAATAAAAAGAAAAGGAATCCAACTGGGAGATGATTTTGTGACGGAAAACGGGGAAACTGTTTCCAATGAACAGTTAACCCTGCCGGGCCCTTTGCCCCGCTCTTACGCTTTTTGCAGTGACACGCAATACGACAGGTCGATTATCCCATTCGTTAAAGGAGTAGATCTGTTATACCATGAGGCCACCTTTTCCAACGCAGATGTTAACCGTGCCTGTGAGACAAAACATTCTACAGCCCGTCAGGCTGCTCTTATCGCCAGAGAAGCCAGTGTAAAGAAACTGGTGATCGGTCACTTCTCAGCCCGGTATAAAGACCTGAATCTGCTTCTTGAAGAGGCCCGCGAAATATTCCCCGCTACATTCCTTGCCGAGGATGGAGAACGGTTTGATGTTCCCCTTGTAAGGGCGAAAGAGACGGAGAGGCTGAGAGGCTGAGAGACGAAGGCAATAATATATATGTATTTAAATACATATTTAAATATATATTTAAATATTTAGATCTTAGTAACGGATTTCTGTATGTTTTTTGTTTCAGGAAAAGATCAGAATTCAAAATTTTTATAATCCGGTGTAATGTACCGGTTATTTCATTACTTTTACAGCTGTTAAATTTAAACATATAGAAGAGATGAAAAATATTTTTGTATCAATGCTGGCATTATTGCTGGTTGTGCCTTTTGTTACGGGTCAGCCCAGAGACAAGGCAACCTTTAGAGAGCACAAACCCGGGTATTATCAGAATTTTATTCTGAAGGATATCAGTCAGGTAAAGAAAAAGCAGCATCCCCAAAAAATGGAGAAAATGTTCCTTATGGACCAATCCGGGATGGAACTGCCCAACAACCCTGCTTTGTATAAGACGGAATGGCATTTTCCGCCTATTTCACAGGGAAATACTGGCACTTGCTGGTGTTTTTCCACGACCTCCATGTACGAATCCGAGGTCTATCGGTTAACGGGTCAGAAGATCAAAATTTCTGAAATGTTCACCGTTTACTGGGAATATGTAGAGAAAGCCAGAAGGTATGTCAGGGAACGTGGAAACTCCTTGTTTTCCGAAGGCTCGGAAGGGAATGCCGTTGCCCGTATTTATAAAATGTACGGAGCGGTGCCTGAGGAAGCCTATTCCGGCCTGATCGGAGGCAGGAAATTTTATGATCATAGCGATATGTTTAAGGAAATGAATACTTATCTGAAATCTGTTAAGGAAACCAATGCCTGGAATGAAGAAGAGGTTTTATCTACAATAAAAAACATTATGAATCATTATATGGGAATACCTCCTGAGTCTGTTAAATGGAAAGGAAATACCTTTACCCCAAAACAATTTCTGAAAGATGTGCTGAAGATCAATCCGGATGATTATGTGGAGATCCTTTCCTATGAACAGGAACCTTTCTGGAAGCAGGTTGAATATAAGGTGCCTGATAACTGGTGGCACAGTAAGGAATATTACAATATGCCTTTGGATGATTTTATGAAAGCCCTGCATAATGCCATCCGCAAAGGCTACACCGTAAGTATAGGCGGGGATGTTTCCGAAGCTGGTTTCAGCCGAGAGACCAACGTGGCTTTGATTCCTGATTTTGATATACCTTCCGATTATATCAATGATGATGCACGGCAGTTTCGTTTTTCCAACCGCACAACTACCGACGACCATGGCATGCACCTGGTCGGTTTTCTGCAGAAAGATGGCAAATACTGGTACCTGATTAAGGATTCCAGCTCAGGATCCCGAAATGTCGGTGAAGGAGATAAAAAATTCGGCTATTATTTTTTCAGCGAAGATTACGTAAAATTGAAAATGATGGACTTTACAGTGCATAAGGATGCCGTAAAGAATTTGCTGAAAAAATTCAAATAATTTATTTTTGAAATGCAAAAGCTATGGGAAAAAGCTGCATTAATGCAGCTTTTTTCATTGTCGGTTCTGATGAGAAAATCTTATCTTTATCCCTTTGCAACGTTAGCAAGATGACAGATAAAATTTTAATACTTGATTTTGGTTCTCAATATACACAGTTGATTGCCAGGAAGATAAGAGAATTAAATGTGTATTGTGAAATACATCCGTATAATCATTATCCGGAGCCTGACGAGTCGGTGAAAGGCGTTATTTTGTCCGGCAGTCCTTATTCTGTCAGGGACAAGGAAGCTCCGATACCTGATATTTCCGGGGTAAAAGGGAAATTACCGTTGTTGGGTATCTGTTACGGGGCTCAGTATCTTGCGCATTATTACGGGGGCGAGGTACTTCCTTCGGATAGCCGTGAGTATGGTCGTGCAAAACTGAAATATGTGGATGAAGAAAGTCCTTTGTTCCAGGGCATAGAACCAGAGACACAGGTATGGATGTCCCATGGAGACACTATTGCCCGCATACCTGATCATTATCGCATTATCGGGAGCACGGAGGATGTAGAAATAGGAGCTTATCATATCGAAGGGGAAGATACCTATGGTATACAGTTTCATCCGGAGGTGTATCATACCGTTCAGGGACAGAAGATACTGGAGAATTTTGTGGTAAATGTGTGCGGTGCTTCATGTGACTGGACTCCGGATTCTTTTATTGAAACCACGATTCATGAGTTAAAGAAAAAGATAGGGGAAGACAGGGTAGTGCTGGGTTTATCGGGGGGAGTTGATTCCAGTGTAACGGCCGTTCTTCTGCACAGAGCTATTGGAACGAACCTGGTCTGTATTTTCGTGAATAACGGACTTTTACGCAAGAATGAGTTCTCTCAGGTGCTGGATTCTTACCGGCATATGGGACTGAATGTTGTTGGTGTGGACGCTTCAGACCGTTTTTTGGATGCCTTAGCCGGTGTGAGCGACCCCGAGAAAAAGAGAAAGATCATTGGTAAGGCTTTTATTGAGGTGTTTGATGAAGAAGCCCGGAAGATAAAAGAAGTGAAATGGCTGGCACAAGGCACGATCTATCCGGATGTGATTGAGTCGGTATCCGTTAAGGGTCCCTCAGCTACCATAAAATCTCACCACAATGTGGGAGGACTTCCGGAGAAGATGCACCTGAAGGTAATCGAACCTTTGCGTTTGCTGTTTAAGGATGAGGTCCGAAGGGTAGGTCGAGCCTTAGAGATGCCGGAACATCTGATACGCCGGCATCCTTTTCCGGGACCGGGACTGGCAATACGGATCATTGGAGATATTACGCGCGACAAGGTACGTATGCTCCAGGAAGCTGACGATATCTTTATCAGCAGCCTGAAGCGGGAAAGTCTGTATGACAAGATATGGCAGGCTGCAGTTATATTGTTGCCGGTACAATCGGTGGGCGTCATGGGTGATGAACGAACCTATGAGCATGTGGTGGTGCTGAGGGCTGTTAACTCAACTGACGGGATGACTGCAGACTGGTCGCATCTGCCTTATGATTTTCTGGCCCGCATATCATCGGATATTATCAATAAGATTAAAGGAATAAACAGGGTGGTATATGATATTAGCTCAAAACCGCCGGCTACCATTGAATGGGAATAATTTTTATCTTCAAAACTATGAGAAAAATATTTTATATAATTCTTTTTTCGCTGACGGTACAGACGGCTTTTCTCCCAAAACTGTTCTGTCAGGCACAGATGTTCAATGAACAGGCTTTCAAGCTCAATAAATTATTAAATCTTATCTCCAATTACTATGTTGATACCGTGAATGAAAATAAGTTAGTAGAAGATGCTATCCGGCAACTGCTCAGGGAACTGGATCCACATTCGGTATATATCACCAAAGATGAGGTGAAAAAGATGAATGAACCACTGATGGGTGATTTTGAAGGCGTAGGCATATATTTTAACGTTTTGGATGATACGATCATCGTGATCTCACCTATCAGCGGTGGTCCTTCTGAAAAAGTAGGCATAATGGCCGGCGACCGTATCGTCCGTATCAATGGAGAAAAAGTAGCAGGCATAGGCATCACGACCAACATGGTCAGGAAGAAGCTTCTTGGACCCAAAGGGACAAAAGTAAATGTGGATATTCTAAGACGCAATGTCTCGGGATTGTTACATTTTACCATTACACGTGACAAAATCCCCATTTATAGTCTGGATGCTTCTTATATGGTCAATGACAAAACGGGTTATATTAAGATAAACCGTTTTTCGGTGAAGACTCTGGATGAATTTCATAAAGCTTTGGATGAGTTGCCTCTTGACAAGATGAAAGGTCTTATCCTCGACCTGCGGGACAATGGAGGGGGGGTCCTGACCGCTGCCACCGATCTGGTGGATGAATTTATGCCGGAAGGCCGCATGATCGTTTATATGCAGGGAGAGCACCTGAAACGTCAGGAGTTTTATACTACCGCGCGGGGAAGACTTAAGAACGTACGACTTGTGGTTTTGGTGAATGAAGGTTCCGCTTCGGCCAGTGAGATTTTTTCGGGCGCTATCCAGGATTGGGATCGGGGCCTGATTGTGGGTCGCAGAACTTTCGGAAAAGGCCTGGTACAGAAACCGTTTTATTTGCCGGATTACAGCATGGTCAGACTGACGATTGCCAGGTATTATACGCCCTCAGGAAGATTGATCCAAAAATCTTATAAAAATGGTTATGACAATTATATGATGGAACTGAATAATCGGTATATGCATGGAGAACTGTTATCTGCCGATAGTATTCATTTTCCGGACTCGTTGCGCTTTTATACCCTGAAAGATCATCGCCTGGTCTATGGCGGAGGAGGCATTATGCCTGACGTGTTTGTACCGGCCGATACTTCCGCCAACACTTCGTACCTGCATCAAATGATTGGCCAGGGCGTTGTGACCAGTTTTGTACTGGAATGGGAAGATGCTCACAGAAAACAGATACTTGGAAAATATCCTACGGTGGATGCTTTCATCAAGAACTTCCGTTTGTCGGATGATTTCATGCATAATATGAGAATAGCAGGAGAAGAGAAAAAGATCAAAGCTGAGGAAGAGACTTTCAAACAATCGGCACCTAAACTCCGTCTTCTCATCAGGGCACTGATAGCCAGAAATATCTGGAACTCGTCTGCTTATTTTAGGATTGTTAATGAAGAATCTCCGGATTTTCTGAAAGCCGTTGATTTGATCAATAATGATCAAATCTATCAAAAAATACTGGAAGGGAAATAATCAATATTGCATCTGCTTAGGTTCCGGGTATCCCTGTGAAACATATTTCGGAAGTACTTAATTAAATATGCTCGAAATCCTTTTTAACTGGTTCATCCGGCATAATGCCCTGATCACAGAGTTATTGGGGGTTTTGTTTGCACTGATTTATCTCTGGTTCAGTATCCGACAGAAGATATGGTTATGGCCCTTTGGCATTCTTACCTCTGCATTATATATATATATATTTTACCATTCGAGACTCTATGCCGATATGGGTTTGCAGGTATATTATTTGATGGTGAGCATATATGGCTGGTATAATTGGTTGTATGGAGGAAAGAAGGGAGAAAAAAACAGTCTTCCCGTAAGTACAGTGAATGCAAGGATGACGTGGGTCCTGCTTTCGGTGACATTTGTTATTTACTGGGTCCTGGTGTGGATGCTTAAAAATATTCCGCATTGGTTGAATATACCGTCATCACAGTTGATTTACTGGGATGCTTTTACTACCGCAGCCAGTATTGTAGCTACATGGATGCTGGCGAGAAAGATCCTGGAACAATGGCTGGTATGGGTGGTGGTGGATGGCGTGTCTATGGGATTGTATATCTATAAAGGATTGTATCTAACGGCAGGATTGTTCCTGGTATATACTTTACTGGCAGTGGTAGGATACCTGCAGTGGAAGAAGGATATGAAGCCTGCCGGCAGGAAAGAATGTTGAATGTAAAATGTAGAATGTATGCCGAAGTTATCCCTTCGGGAGAATGTAGTATGAAGAGAAAAAGACCATATATCATTGTATTGACCGGGCCTGAATCAACCGGAAAGACAACGCTGTCAGAACAATTGGCCAGGCATTTCGGCGGAGAATGGATTCCGGAATATGCCCGTAATTATGTGAAGCAATTGGGATGTCCATATAAATATGAAGATGTGATCCATATTGCCCGTCACCAGATAAAACAACTGGAACAAAAAATGCCGGAAGAATTACCGGTAATGTTTCTGGATACGGATCTGATTATAATAAAAGTCTGGTTTCAGGTAGTATATGGAAATGTTCCCAGCTGGTTACAGGAAGCCCTGGAAAAAAGAAAAATTGATTTATATTTGCTCTGTCGTCCTGATATTCCCTGGAAATATGATCCTGTCAGGGAAAATCCGGGCCGGAAAAGAGAGGAATTGTTTTTAATGTATGAAAAAGAACTTAACAGACAGGGCTCTGTGTATCATGTGGTCACCGGGGTAGGGGAAAAACGGTTCCGGAAAGCTATGGCGTTTGTTGAGGAGATAATGAAAAAGGGTAAATAACAGGAATATGAACGTATATTCTTTGGAAGATAAACAGTTCCCGATGGTGGCTACTACCTTTCAGGGTTTGGAAGGGATACTGGCAGAAGAGGTGATGAGACTGGGGGGGATAGAGATAAGGGAAAAAAGCCGGGCGGTGACTTTCAGGGGAAACAAAAAACTGCTGTATGCTGCCAATTATCATCTTCGAACGGCGCTGCGTATATTGCGTGTGATCGCGGAGTTTCAGGTTACCGACGAGAAAATACTGTATAACACCCTGTATGATCTTCCATGGGAAACCTTTTTTACCAATCATCAGAAGTTCGTCGTGGATGCAGTGATCCATTCACCTTATTTTAAACATTCTCATTTTATTGAACAACGGGTTAAGGATGCCGTAGTAGACCATTTTCGGGATAAAACAGGTAGTCGTCCCGGGGTTGACAAAGAATCGCCGGACATACGGTTGAACATTCAGATATCCGGAAAAAAATGTGTCCTGTCTATGGACAGTTCCGGAGATTCCTTACACAAAAGGGGATATCGGGTACGCCATGGCCTGGCAAGTCTGAATGAAGTGCTGGCTGCCGGGATGATCATGTTAAGCGGCTGGCAGGGAAACATGCCTTTTATCGACCCTATGTGTGGTTCCGGAACATTGCCTATCGAGGCAGCTATGTTTGCTATGAATATTCCTCCCGGATTTATGCGCAATAAGTATGCTTTTATCAAATGGAAAGATTATGATGCTACGCTCTATCAGGTGATTAAAAATATATATACTGGTGGACGACAGTCTTCCCGTAGCCTGATACTGGGTTGCGACCGTTCGGCTGTAGCCATTCGTCTGGCTCGGCTAAATATAATAAATGCCGGACTGGAAGAAATTGTAAAACTGAAAATTATGCCTATGCAGCATCTGACTGTCCCGCCCGGCAAACCGGGAATTATTATGACAGACCCTCCGTTCGGAAAACGTATGAGGCCGCGGGATATGGAAAATATTTACCGCTCGATTGGAAATGTACTTAAAAATAACTTCCCGGGTTATGATGCATGGATTCTTAGTAGTAATAATCATACATTCAAATGGATTGGTATGAGACCCTCAAAACAGTATGAATTAAATCATGGTGGACTGAAAGTTTTTCTGAAAAAATTTCATTTTAGGGAAAGGTATTATCCGCAAAATACATCCAACCGTCAAATAAAATAAAATAATATTTCATATATTTTGAGAAATGATTATTTTGAAATTGTTTTGTTTTTCTGATAATAAGAGGTTTGTTTTAGTAGATTTTTTTATATTTGTTTCATTAAATTTATGGCTAAAGGAATAATAAACTTGCATTTCGAATGAATTTTAGCATTGAAGATTATTATGCTGACCTGATTGACGGAAATGTCCTTTTGGCCTATAAAGGGAGTATTAATACCGAGCTTATAAACAATGTTCTCAATACTATAGAGTCTAAGTTACAGGATTTTAATGAACCTTCAAAAGTCCGTAAAAAAGTTTATAATGTATTGGTCGAGAGCTTACAGAATTTATTTCACCATATTGATGATCTGCCGGATGAGTACAAGGATGATTTTGAATCCAGGTTTGGCATTCTTGTAGTTTCTAAGGAAGGGAACAAATACAGGATCTCAACGGGAAACTTTATCAGAAATGATAAGATTGCCTATTTGAAAGAGAAAATTGACCAGATAAACTCCAGCACCAGGGAAGAGTTAAAAGAGACGTATAAGTATATTCTTAATCATCAGAAATTATCCGAAAAAGGAGGGGGTGGACTCGGGTTGGTTGATATTGCGCGTAAAACCGGCAACAAACTGAAATATACGTTTGTGCCGTTTGACGACAAATATTCTTTTTACAAATTGGATGTATTTATTGATGAAGTCATTGATAAAAATAACAGTTAAATATTCAGATTATGGAACCATTGATCATTGAAGGGACACCAAAAACTCCGACAGTTCGTTTTGATGCCGAAGAAGGAGTTATTGAAATAAAGGGAAGGTCAATTCCTGAAAACTCGGTAGAATTTTACAAGCCTCTTGTTGACTGGCTTGAAGAATATAAAAAGAATCCGAAACCCAAAACCACTGTGAATATTCAACTGGAGTATTTTAATACCAGTTCATCCAAATGTATTCTGGATGTTTTCAAGAAACTTGAGGCTATCCATAAAGCTAAAAATGAGGTGGAAATAAATTGGTATTATGAGGAGGATGATGAGGATATGCTCGAGGCAGGAGAAGATTACGAATCAATTATCAGAATTCCTTTCAAGATGATTGAGATCGTTGAGTAGTATAGTTGAGTAGTATATTATTTTATTTCAAACTTAAAAAAAGGTTGTCTTGTAAGTACAACCTTTTTTTAATGGATCTGTAATATTATTATTCTTCTTCCGGAAAAAGTTTGAAGGACCAGTGTTCCATCTGATCCAGGAATCGTTTAAACAGCCTGAATTGAAGGATCAGGTACAAGATTATCGCCATTACCCAGATTACAATAATATTTACCCAAAAAGTATGGACAAAATACCCGAAAACCTTCTTACGAGGTGCATAAAACTGTGCTTTGACAAATTTGTTGGAAGGATCCAGATAGATAGGATCCATTTTCTGTATTATGTGCCCCCTGTATATGACGAACCTGTTTTTCCCGTTTTTGTTGGTTACAAATTCTTTTAGCTGGTCATTTAGATTTTGTTCTTTCAACTTAATAAATCCTTCTTTGTCTTTACTCTCCATTTCCGAAATGATCTGATCTTTTTTGTTGCTGGCAAGGTTATAATATTTTTTATAATAGTTTTTGACTGTTTCAAGATACAGTCGGATTTTACGGAACAGTTCCGGAGTAATATCCTTGTGTACCAGCTGTTGATATTCCTGGAATGGGATCCTGGGATTTTTTTGGAGCTCTTTACCAATTTCATTTGTAAGGATAGTCAGATCTGATAGCACCTGTTTTTCTTTTTCAGGCTTGTTGTAATTTCTTTCTACCTGATCAAGTTTGGATTTAAGTTCGTTGTACCAGTATATTTTTTTGAAGTCTGCAATACTCATCATTTTATCCAATGGATAAAAATGTTTTTCGTACTTGTTATTCATATATTGGTAAACAGCCAGTGCTTCATAGGCCCATCGTGCAGAGAAAATTTCACCGTACCAGGGAATCTTGGCAGGAGAAGAAATAGCGGGGTTCAGTTTTTCATATTTTACCAAGACTCCGCTGAGCACAATCTGTGGAATGACCAGGAACGGAATTAAAATATAGATGGTAACAACTGTCTTGAAACTGTCTGAGATTACCAGCCCCATCAGGTTTGAGGAGGCCCAAGTCGCAAATAGTACCAACCAGTATTGCCAGAGCATTCCGTGAATACCCATAATGGCATTGCCCACCAGAACAAAAGTAAAAGCCTGAATGGCGGAAATGCCAAACTGAACAGCGACCTTGGATAGTAGGTAACTGGGCCAGCTGAGGTTCAGGAAAGCTTCCCTTTTCAATATCTTTCGATCTTTTATGATTTCCTCTGCACTTACGGTTAATCCCATAAAAATTGCAACAATCACTGACATGAAAAGATAAACCGGAAGGTTGTCATTATTGATCAGAGTATACCCCGGAGTGCTTGTTTCGTCATAATATTTAATGAGAAAAGCCAGGAAAAAAGCAAGTACCGGTGCCTCCAGAAAATTAATGACAAGATACTGTGTGTTGGATAATTTCGAGAGGATATCCCTTTTTGTAAAAACCATCCACTGGATCACTTTACGGGGTATCTTGAAGTTAACGGGAGGGGTGCTTCCTGTTTTAACCTCTTTGGGCTCGGTATTAGGAAATTTTTTCTTAAAGATATTGTTCCATTCATTTGGCGAGATCTTCCTGGTGCCTGTTACTTTTCCATATTCATCCAGTACCTGGGTTTCAATGATGTTGAAAATCTGCTCAACATTAACATTACCACAGACATGACACTCGCTTTCATTCCAGTTGGCATAGTGCATCTCCTTTTTAAAATGGGTAAGTGAATCAACAGGATTTCCGTTGAAGATCAGATACCCCCCATTGTCCAGAATAAGCAGGTTGTCAAACATCTTGAAAATATCGGAAGAAGGTTGATGAATGACAACAAAAACTAGCTTTCCTTTCAAGGCAAGCTCTTTTAACAGATCCATGATGTTTTCCGAATCTCTGGAAGAAAGTCCGGAAGTTGGTTCATCAAGAAACAGGATGGGGGGTTCACGAATCAGTTCGAGGGCGATATTTAGTCTCTTACGTTGTCCGCCACTGATCTTTTTGTTGAGAGGTGATCCTACCAACAAGTCTTTGATATCCAGCAACCCCAGACTATTCAAAACGTTGTTTACCGCCTCATTGAGCTGTTCTTCCGTATAATTTCCAAAACAAAGTTTCGCGTTGAAATAAAGATTCTGATATACGGTAAGTTCCTCAATGAGTAAATCATCCTGGGAAACAAATCCTATCAGACCCTCAATTTTTTCCTTTTCGGAGTGAATGTTTACCCCGTTGATAAGGACTTTCCCTTTGGTAGGAGCATTTGTTCCGTTCAAAACATTCAGCAGGGTGGATTTTCCGGCGCCACTAGCTCCCATGACCCCGATCAGTTTTCCGGATTCAGCCTCAAAGCTCATTTCATGGATGCCGATCTTTCCTCCTTTAAATCGATATTCTACATTCAGGACTTG
The DNA here is from genome assembly GCA_011374625.1 of Bacteroidota bacterium. GTDB lineage: Bacteria > Bacteroidota > Bacteroidia > Bacteroidales > VadinHA17 > DRPN01. The sequence continues at coordinate 7,200 of DRPN01000173.1, read as the reverse complement.
ATAATATAATTTTTCCTTGATACGGTCTTCTTGAAAACGACTTAATACGTCACTGTAATAAATGGGTTTTCCTTTTCTGTCACGAAGGGATGATCCGGTATTAAAAACATATATTCTGTCCTTATGAAGGAGTTGGCTGTTCATATAAAGTTCACTTTCCCCCAGGTACTTGATCAAGAAAACATTTCCGGTATTGATGTGATAAATGGAGATCTCTCCGTTTGTTCCGGGACGATGAATATATTTTATTTCCCTGCCGGGTTGGTTGATTTTTCCTGAAACAATAAGGATATTGGGTGAATCGGGCAACGCTTCTATGGGGTTCAGAATGAATTCGGCCATTTCGTCAAATTCACTTTCCGGGAAATTGAAAGTGTCGGCCACCGTATTGATAAAAGCCATTTCCTGGTCGGTAACGACTTCCCCGTCAGAACGTGCAAATTCCAGTAACTGATACAGTACGATGATCTTTTGTTGCTGGGTCAGATCTTCGTTTATCTCAGTACATATTTTCAGAACTCTGACCGAAGAAGAAGAAATACGGCGTACCCGTTTTTCTTTGACCTTCTGTTTTTCCTGATGGATTTTGTAATAATGGTCAAATATTCTCAAATATTCGTCTACCAATTCCTGATTCAGCTCGCGTTTTAAAAAAGATTCAACCACACTTCTCCGGTCAGACCTGTTACTTTCCGGTCTGGCAATAATTGCGAAAAGCTGCATTAAAGCTTTTAGAATTTTTTCACTCATTCCTTATGGTAAATATTCATCCCCCAATCGGGTTGTCAAAATACAAAATCTTTCATTAATTAACCAAATTCTTGCTAACAATTATTAATGTCCCTGATTTTTGGAAATGGGAAATATCTTATGGATTTTTGTATATTTCCCTGAAAAAATTTATGTAGGCTTGGGCAACTATTTAGAATTTTGAAAAAAAATCTGATAAATAACAAATTGCCGTCGGGGCCATGATTGTGTTCATCGCGTTACTGCATAGCCTGATTACCTTGTTGTTGCTATTTTCTTTACTTTCTTCACGGCATCAATAACGGTTCCGTCTACCCATTTGATCACAGCAATGACCTGATCATCAAATTCCGGTTTATCGGGTTTTCCACAGATTTTTTCAGCTTCCTCTTTTAATTCATCAATGGTTTTAACAGGGAGATCCGAACCTTTGACTTTTTTCAGTAAGTCTGTGCGTCGAGGGTTGATAGCAATCCCTCTTTCGGTAACAATGACATCTATCAGTTCGCCGGGTCCGCAAAGTGTGGTGACTTCATCCACCACCACCGGAATGCGGTCGCGGAACAGTGGTACAGGCAGAATAACGGTTTTGGAGAAAAGACAGTTTTGCCATCCTCCGATGCCGTGCAGCAGGTATCCGTCAGAATGGGTCACTACATTGGCGTTAAAATGAACATCCACTTCCGTAGCCCCCAAAATAACCACATCCACCATGCCTGCAAAGTTTCCTTTGCTATGGTAATTGTAAGAGGTAAAAGGGCTGGTCCATACGTGGTTTGGATTTTCAGCCATCGAGTGTACGCCTTCCAGGTCAAACGTTTGTCCGTCCAGAATATATTCTATCAATCCTTCTTTCAGCATGGATACCAGGTATTTGTTACTACCTCCCCGGGCAAAACGGGCTTTTATGCCCTTTTGTTGCATGATCTTTTTGAAGTATTCCCCCACAGCAAGGGAAGTTCCTCCCGCACCTGTCTGGAATGAAAAACCGTCGTGGATAATGCCAGTAACTTCGCAAAAACGAGCAGTCAGTTCAGCCAGATACAGCCTGTCGGGACTTTTGGTAATGCGGGTGGTTCCGGAGATGATCTTTTCGGGATTTCCCAGCTTGTCAATTTCAACGGTGTAGTCTACATAATTTCCCTGGATCTGCCAAGGAACACATGGAAACGACACCATATTATCGGTTACGACGATTACTTTGTCAGCATATTGTGAGTCGGCCAGGGCAAAGCCCAGTAAACCTGTGGCTGAAGGTCCGTACAATCCGTTGGCATTGCCAAAAGGGTCGGCACAGGCAGCGCCGATAACGGCTATATCGATTTTTACTTCTCCGTCCTGGATTGCCTGGTAGCGCCCCCCGTGAGAGCGTAACACTCCGACTCCTTTCATTTTTCCTTCCGAAACAAACCGCCCCAGAGGTCCGTTCATGCTTCCTTCGATATGATGGATTGTGCCGTCTTCCAGATAGGGAATAAGATGTTCATGGCAAGGAAAGGAAGCTGATGGAAACCACCTCAGGTTTTTAATGCCCAGTTCGTGAGCTATGTCAAAAATCATGTTGGCAAGATAATCTCCATTCCGGAAATGATGATGAGTGGAGATCGTCATACCATCATGCAGACCGGCTTTAATCAGTGCTTCTTTCAAGGTGGCTACCTGTTTGTTGCCGTCCGGAGGGTAGTCAATATTGCTGGGGATTCGTGGTGCATGTTTTCTGTCGGAAGGTTTATATTTCCCCACACCCTGAAAAGGGATGACATGTTCTCCGTTCACTTTGACAGGAACCGGTCGGTTTGCTGCATTTTTGATCCACTGAGTTTGTTTTACCATATTTTCACCTCTTCATACAACTTAGGTATATAAGATATTTTTACAGTATTCCCATTTGATTTGCCAAGGCAACAACCCGTTGAGCTCTTTTGACTACCGGAAGGTCGATCATTTTTGTTCCAAGGGATACAACGCCTAATCCTTGTTTACTGGCTTTTGTAAAAGAATCCACGATCTTCTGCGCTTTTTCGATCTCTTCAGGGGTGGGCTCGAAGGCCTTATGTATGACCCTGATCTGTCGTGGATGAATACATCCCATCCCTTCAAACCCCAGAGCCCGGGAAGTTTTTGCATTTCTTTCCAGCCCTTCCATATCTGAGACATCCGAAAATACAGAATCAATAGGCTGTATGCCAGCAGCTTTACAGGCATTGACAAGACGGGTACGAGCATAAAGAGATTCTGATCCTCCAGCGGTGCGGGAAACCCCTATGTCGGCAGTATAGTCTTCCAACCCGATGGCCATGGCAACAATCGATGGGGTGCTGGTGGCCAACAGGTAAGCATTTTCCACACCTAAGGCAGTTTCGATAATAGGCATAAGAAAAACTTCCCGGTCACTTCCGGCATCTTTCAAAATATCCCGTATGACCTTATCGATCAATACCAGATCATCCGGTTTTTCAGCCTTGGGAACCAAAATAACATGAACATTGTGGGGGATTACTGCTTTTAGATCTTCCAGTCCGGCAGGTAGTGGATTGATCCGAACCATGCGTTCAGCACCATAAAAATTTACCTGTAGGAGGGCATTACGAACCAGAATGCGGGCTTCTTCTTTTTTATTCGGGGCTACGGAGTCTTCCAGGTCCAAAATGACTCCGTTTGGTTTGTGAATACCGGCATTCAACATCAGTGCCGGAGAGTTTCCAGGAACATATAAACGGGAAAAACGAAAAGCATCCCTTTGAGTGGGGTAATCATTCTCTGGAATAAATTCAGGAAGAAAAGATCCATTTGAACCTGTAATTTTTTTTATAGCTGCCTCCAGCCGGGCCATGATTACGAAATCCAACGCACCAGTATCTATGATTTTGACTTCAGCATGGGCTATATCGAAAAAAACAAGGACACGTTCTGTAAGGTCATGCATATGCCGCCCGTACATAGACTTAACTTTGGATTGTATATCAATGGAAATTCCACCTGTTTTTTTTTTCTCCACCGAGACATAGCAATCGGAACGGACCTTATCACCTGTATTGCCAGCAGTGGCTGAAATAATATTCCTTTGCTCCATAGTATCCGGTTTCAGTTTGTGGTGTAAAGGTAACAAGTAAATCCGAAAAAAATCATGTTGCAAATCACTTCCGACATGCTTCACATAATTCTAACAAAACGCCATGGGTAGAGGCCGGATGAAGAAAAGCAATTTGTAATCCCTCAGCCCCCAGACGAGGATGCCTGTCAATTAATCTGATTTGTTTATTGTCCAGTTTGTCCAGTACTTTGGGAAGATCTTTTGTCTCAAATGCAATATGATGGATTCCTTCGCCTCTCTTCTCAATAAATTTTGCTATCGGGCTGTCCTGTGAAGTTGGTTCCAGTAACTCAATTTTTAAATTTCCTGCCATATAGAAAGCAGTCCTGACTTTTTGGTCTTTGACCGTTTCTTCCCGGTAACATTCCAATCCCAGAATCTGTTCATAGAATTTTCCGGCCTCTTGTAAATTCCTGACAGCAATGCCTATATGCTCAATTTTTGAAACAATCATGAGTGATAATTTTTGTGTTTTTATTTTTGTAAATTTATGTTTATGAAGAAAACAAATACATGATATTCGTCAATAAACGACTGGAAGGATGACCGAAAAACCGGTGATGCATCTCATCTTTTAATGGTTATGTAAATCATTCATGTTTTTGGATACTTATATTTTTTTTCCATATTTTTAAGGTAAATAATATAATAGTGTTGTTTGATTGGCAGTCCTGAACAACTGTCACTGTTTTGTGAAATTAGTTAAATTTCACAATTGAAGGGAAGTATAATAATGTTTCAATGGTGGAAAAGGGGTTTAGGTGCTTTCATGAATTTGCATTGCAAAAACAATTACAAGGAGAAAATAATTTTAACATTAAATAGGAAAGGAGGTGGAATAAAAAGAAATAATTTGTAATTTTTATATTGAATTGTTTATGTTTGGGATGATTATGTCATTGCACATATATGGAAAGACATTATTCGAAACATATATTTAACATGAATAGATTGTGTTGATTATGCTGTTGTCTTGCCAGTTGAAATGACTTGTGAGGGATCGGAATGTATATGATGCCTGGGCTGTATGAGGGTGAAGTGCAGGGTATTTATTTTACATGTCCCATTAAAAAGGTTGAATAGTTTGTAATGAATAGGGGGAATGTATTGTTTATATACATTGCTTTGGATATTTGTGGTAAGGAAATATAGATAGTATTACCAGTAGGGGATCCGTAAAATAATTAAAAATGAAAAAGATATAATGATTTTATTTGTATAGGTCGTTAGGGCTATAAAATACGAATGCCTATAAATGAATTCAACAAGCTTTAACTAAATATATACAAAAGGAGTATATAAAAAATATGTATTTACAACTAACTAAACGAAAATACAATAAACTAATTAATTAATAATTTAAAAACTTAATATCATGAAAACAAAAACTTCTTCTGCTTGTCCGGTTCTTGAAGAACAGGATGTTAATTACGTTAGATCCCTGGTGGAAAAGGGCGGCCCCGACAGTGTGGATTATCTGCCGTTTTTCTCTGTGTTGGAACATTTGGATGAACAAGGGTTCGGTGAGATCAGGGAGATTCTGAGACCCATTATGAATAAAGAAACCATGATTGGCTTTGCATATGCAAAACCTTATGGGTATGCCGGAGATTTTCAGATCATTGATTACATGTATCAGCAAAAAGTAAGTGATAACCCAAGGTACAGTAAATGGGATGTATGGTATCATGAGCAACATGCTGCAAAAGCTGTCAGGAACAGAAAAGAATTTTTTAAGAATGTTCTGGAAGAATTGGATGCTACTACTGACAACCCCAAAAATGTATTGGTCTTGGGATGCGGGCCGGCTACGGATGTTTATGAGTTTCTGAATGCTTATCCCGATTCAAAGTTGCATTTTGACCTGATTGACCTGGATCAGCGTGCTATTGATTACGCCAGAGAGAAAAACGCCAGATTCCTCGACCGTCTCAATTTCATCAGAATGAATGTGCTTCGTTATCAAACACATAAATTTTATGATCTTATCTGGAGTGCAGGATTGTTTGATTATTTTAAAGAAAAACATTTTATTTACCTACTCAAGAAATACCAGGCTTACGTAAAAGATGGCGGGGAGATGATCATTGGTAATTTCTCGGATCAGAATCCTTCTACCAAGGGTATGCATGCCCTGCTAGAATGGCATCTGAACCAACGTTCTCCTCATGATCTGGTTCGTTATGCTTTGGAAGCCGGGGTCAGAAAGGATAATGTAACCGTTGACAAGGAACCTTTGGAGGTGAACTTGTTTTTAAGAGTGAAAAAACCGTCAAATCCTTTTAAAAATGCTAAAACTTTTATATCTTGGCTCGAAATAAACAACAACTAGAATGAATGTCATTTCGGCGTAAGGGGAAAATGAAATTTGTTAAGGATGGAGCTTCTGACATTGGGATGAAGCTTCATCCTTTTACTTTGCGTTTTGTTGATGACCAGGCTTATCTGGAGGAAGAATACAGAAGCTATTATTTTTCAGAATCCATCAGTTCTATCCGGATTACCCTGGTTCTTGCTATTTTCTTTTATGCTGTTTTTGCAGGACTTGATGTTGCTGTTGCAAAACAATATCAGACACAATTATGGCTTATTCGTTTTGCATTTGTCATTCCTGTACTGGTTCTATTACTGATTCTCTCTTATCGTCCCTGGTTCAGAAAAAATGTTCAAGCACTTGTTGGAATAGGGATGTACCTGACAGGATTCGGTATTATTTTAATGATATTTTATATATCGAAAATAGGGCTATATACTTATTACGCCGGTCTGATGTTGATTTTTTTGATCGGATATACATTTATCCGCCTTAGGATCGTTTCAGCTACTATTGCCGGATGGTCCATTGTGTTGACCTATGAGATTGTAGCCCTATGTTTTGCTCATACACCTACGATAGCACTGATCAATAATAATTTCTTTTTTGTTTCGGCCAACGTAATCGGTATGTTGATATGTTATTTTCTGGACCGTACCAACCGCCGCGACTTTTTTATGAGGAAATTACTTGAAGTAGAACGAAATAAGGTAAAGGCAGCCAATGATGTTCTTGAACAAAAAGTACAGGAAAGGACACAGCAACTCCTTGAGACCAATGTTGAGCTGAAAAAGGAGATAGAGCTGAGAAAACAATATGAACAAGAAAGAACCAAACTGGAAGCCCAACTGATGCAACTGCAAAAGATGGAAACCATCGGGACCCTTGCCGGGGGAATCGCTCATGACTTCAACAATATCCTAACACCTATCTTAGGATATACGGAAATGGCACTTGAAGAAGTTGAAGAAGATAATACTTTACGATTTGATATAGAACAGATAAACCATGCTGCTGTCCGAGCCAAAGATCTGGTACAGCA
>DRPN01000148.1 GCA_011374625.1 Bacteroidota bacterium | reverse complement strand
GGTCACTTTTACCCCAATAGGCATTTTTTTCCTCAGTTTGAAGTTAGAAATGTCTTTGGTAGCCACTGTCGGAACAGCTTTCTGTCCTGCTATGGCTGTTATTTCCTGCACGCCCTGGTCGATCAGTTTTTTATCTGCCGTAGCCTGCCCAATACCCTGGTTGATGGTTATCTTAACCAGACGGGGCACCTGCATAATGGAACTGTAATTGAACTCCTTCATAAGTGCAGGGATGATCTCTTCCCTGTATTTTTTCTTTAATGTAGGCATGTATTCCATCACTTAATCTCCTCCCCTGATTTTTTCGCGTAACGAACCAGTTTATTATTATCATTCAACCTGCGGCCTATACGCGTCGGCTCTCCGCTGGAAGGATCTACCAGATTCAGGTTGGATATATGTATCGTAGCTTCCTTCCTGATGATCCCGCCCTGCGGATAATCCTTGTTAGGCTTTGTATGACGGGACACCATGTTTACCCTTTCAACGATAGCCCGTTGTTTTTTCGGAAAAACTTCCAGGACTTTTCCCTTCTGTCCTTTGTACTCCCCGGTATTTACATAAACCAGGTCGCCTTTTTTAATATGTAATTTCTTTGCCATTTCTTTCTATATTTTTCGTTACAGAACTTCGGGAGCCAGTGAGATAATTTTCATATATCTGTCACGCAATTCCCTGGCTACAGGCCCGAAGATACGTGTCCCACGTAATTCATCGGCATTAGTCAACAACACACAGGCATTGTCATCAAAACGAATGTAGGAACCGTCTTTTCTTCTGACTTCTTTTCTGGTACGTACCACCACAGCCTTGCTGACCATACCTTTTTTGGTATCACTGCCGGGCAGGGCACTCTTTACCGTTACGATGATTTGATCACCGATGGAGGCATATTTTCTTCTTGTCCCTCCCAATACCCGGATACACAATACCTCCTTGGCTCCGCTGTTATCGGCTACTGCTAAACGACTCTCTTGTTGTATCATAACTATTTCGCTCTTTCAATTATTTCAACCAACCTCCAACTTTTATGCCGGCTTAAAGGCCTGGTCTCCATGATGCGAACGGTATCCCCCGGATTACAATCATTCTTCTCATCATGGACCATGAATTTCTTGGTTTTGTTTACAAACTTTCCGTAGATAGGGTGTTTCACTTTTCGCTTGACAGCCACCACAATGGTCTTATCCATCTTGTTGCTGACCACAACTCCGATCCTCTCTTTACGTAAATTTCTGGTAACTTCCATCTTTCTGTTTATTTACTCATTTGTCCGGCTATTTGCCTTTGACGTAATTCGGTTTTTAATCTGGCAATGTTTTTCCTTGCTTCCCCAATTTGATTAGGATTATCCAAAGGAGAAATAGCATGGTTAAGTTTCAGCTTAACGAGACGATTCATCTCGTTGTCTATCCTTTCCAGTAATTCTTTGTCTGTCAGTTCTCTTATTTCTTTCGTTTTCATTTCTCTAAATTTTTTAGACAGGAAACATACATCTAATCCTGATAATCCCTGCGCACGACAAACCTGGTCTTCACCGGCAGCTTCTGGGCACCCAGCCGCAGAGCCTCTTTGGCCACTGCAAAAGAAACCCCTTCCACTTCAATGAGGATACGTCCCGGTGTTACCGGAGCAACAAAACCTTCCGGAGCACCTTTTCCTTTACCCATACGAACCTCGGCAGGTTTCTTGGTAATAGGCTTATCTGGAAATATACGTATCCATGTCTGTCCTTCACGTTTCATATGACGAACCACTGCCTGACGCATGGCTTCTAACTGACGGCCGGTAATCCAGGCCTGCTCAATAGTTTTTATACCAAATGATCCGAAAGCCAACTGGTTACCCCGCTGTGCATTTCCCTTCATCCTTCCTTTCTGACGCTTTCTGTATTTTACTTTCTTCGGTTGTAACATAATCGTTCGTGTTTACAATATTATTTGCGTTTTCTGAAACTTCTCGGTCTGTTTTTCTTCACTCCGATGTTGGGAGAAAGATCCCTTTTGCCGAAAATCTCACCATTACAGATCCATACCTTGACACCAACCACACCGACCTTAGTACGAGCTTCTGCCAGAGCATAATCAATATCGGCACGCAGGGTATGCAATGGAATACGTCCGTCTTTATACATCTCCGAACGAGCCATATCGGCGCCACCCAGACGTCCGGATATCAACACCTTAATTCCTTCGGCTCCCATCCGCATGGTAGAAGCAATAGCCATCTTGATGGCACGGCGGTAAGAAATCTTCCCTTCCACCTGACGGGCGATGTTATTGGCCACGATTGTAGCATCCAGTTCCGGACGTTTTACCTCATAAATATTGATCTGTACTTCCTTGTTAGTAATCTTCTTGAGCTCTTCTTTCAGCTTGTCGACCTCCTGGCCGCCTTTGCCAATGATGATCCCGGGCCGGGCCGTATTCACGGTAACGGTAATGAGCTTCAGGGTTCTCTCAATAATGATCTTGGATACACTGGCTTTGGCTAGACGGGCATTCAGGTAATTCCTGATCTTGTTGTCTTCAACGATCTTCTCAGCATAGTTATTTCCCCCATACCAGTTGGAGTCCCAACCCTGTATGATACCCAAACGATTTGATATCGGATTAACTTTTTGTCCCATTTATTCAATATTTGTATTTTCTGCGTTTTCTGTTTCTTCGGCTGTAACATTCTCAGACAACACCAAACTATCAAGTACCACGGTGATGTGATTTGACCGTTTCCGGATTCTGTAAGCCCGTCCTTGCGGTGCCGGACGAAGTCGTTTCAGGGTCCTGCCTGCATCCACATACACTTCTTTCACATACAGCTGACTATCTTCCAATCTTACACCCTCATTTTTCTCCTGCCAGTTGGCGATGGCTGAAAGAATTAGTTTTTCTACTCTCCGGCTGGCCTCTTTTTGGCTGTACTTCAGGATGTCTAAAGCTTTGTTCACATCCAGACCCCTAATCATATCAGCTACCACCCGCATCTTCCTTGGTGATACAGGATCGTTGCGCAGGACAGCCCGGTATTCTCTTTTTCTGGCTTCCTTCAATGCAGTAGCTCTATCTCTTTTTCTTTTTCCCATGATTAATCTCTTTTAAAATTATCTGGCCTTTCCTCCATGTCCTCGCCAAGTACGGGTCGGGGCAAATTCTCCGAGTTTATGACCAACCATATTCTCGGTAATATATACCGGGATAAACTTGTTCCCGTTGTGAACTGCAATTGTATGTCCAACAAAATCCGGAGAGATCATAGAACGCCGGGACCAGGTCTTAATAACTGTCTTCTTGCCCGACTCATTCATTTCAAGAACTCTCTTCTCGAGCTTGTAATCTATAAAAGGTCCCTTTTTTAATGAACGACTCATGGTTTAACTTTTTCTTTTTTCTACAATAAATTTATTCGACTTTTTCTTTTTCGGTCTGGTTTTATAACCTTTGGCTGGCATACCGTTCCGTGAACGCGGATGGCCTCCTGAGGCCTTTCCTTCACCACCACCCATCGGGTGATCCACAGGGTTCATGGCGACCCCTCTGACGCGGGGTCTTCTACCCAACCACCTGGAACGACCAGCTTTCCCAGAGTGTACCAACCCGTGATCCGAATTGGAAACACTTCCAATAGTTGCCTTACAGGTTACCAGCACCATTCTGGACTCACCGGAAGGAAGTTTTATAATAGCAAATTTACCGTCACGACTGGTAAGCTGTGCAAAACTACCGGCACTGCGAACCATGGCAGCTCCTTTGCCAGGAACCAACTCTATGTTATGAATGATCGTTCCCAACGGAATATCCGATAGGTAAAGAGCATTTCCGACTTCGGGGGCAATGCCCTTGCCCGACTGAATGGTTTGTCCCACTTTTAATCCGTTGGGAGCTATGATATACCGTTTTTCTCCGTCTTTGTAACACACAAGAGCAATACGTGCCGACCTGTTGGGATCATATTCAATGCTCCTGACTACCGCTGACATCCCTTCTTTATCCCTCTTGAAATCGATGACCCGCAGCTTTCTCTTATGTCCTCCACCCATATACCTCATCGTCATCTTCCCGGAATTGTTCCTGCCTCCCGATTTCTTAAGAGGCAATAACAACGACTTCTCGGGTTTGACGGCGGTAATGTCATCAAACGTCGCTATCACTTTGTGCCGCTGACCGGGCGTAACCGGTTTTAATTTTTTTACTGCCATAATCGTTTAAATATTGCTGTAAAAATCAATTGTATCCCCTTCGGCCAGGGTGACGATCGCCTTTTTGTAGGAGTTTGTCCTCCCAGCCTGGATACCACTACGTGTATACCTGTTTCTTTTTTTGCCACCATATCGCATGGTATTGACATTTTCCACCGTAACACCATAAAGATCTTCGATTGCATTTTTTATTTGCAACTTATTGGCCCGTTTGTCTACAATGAAACCATACCTGTTCAAGGTCTCGCCCTGAGCAGTCATTTTTTCCGTTACAACAGGTTTAATCAAAATATTCATGACCTATCGGTATTTCTTTAACTTTCAACACTTGCATTCAAAATTTCAATAGCCTTTTCGGAAAACACCACAGCCGATACATGCATTAGGTCGTAAGTGGCTAGGTTATTGATTGTTATAACATCCGCTCCCGGTAAATTACGGAACGACAAATATATATTTTTATCCGATTCGGGTAATACAAAAAGAGACTTTTTATTCCCGATATTCAGATTATCCTTGATTTTCACGATCTCTCTGGTCTTCGGAACTTCCAGGCTGAAGTCTTCCACCACAATCAACTGATTTTCCTTCAGTTTATAAGCCAGTGCCGAACAGCGAGCCAGCCTTTTTACTTTCTTGTTTAGCTTCATGTCATAGCTGCGTGGCCTGGGACCAAACGTACGTCCACCACCTCTGAACAACGGAGATGCAATGCTCCCTGCACGGGCAGTTCCGGTACCTTTTTGCCTTTTGATCTTTCTGGTACTGGCTTTCACTTCGCCTCTCTCTTTGGATTTATGAGTCCCCTGCCTCCGTGTTGCAAGATACCTCTTAACATCGAGATAAATGGCATGGTCATTAGGTTCCTGGGGAATTAGCCGCTCATTCAGAACAACTGTCCTACCCGTCTCTTTTCCTTCTATATTTAATACTTTCAGTTTCATTACTTTGTAATAATTAAGTATGAACCTTTGGGACCCGGTACGGATCCTTTCACTAACAATAAGTTTTTTTCCGGGATGATTTTTATTACCCGCAGAGAAATCATGGCTACTTTTTTTCCTCCGGTACGTCCGGCCATTTTCATGCCCTTGAATACTCTTGAAGGATAAGACGAAGCGCCCAGAGATCCGGGAGCCCTGTCACGGTTGTGCTGGCCATGAGTGGAATCACCCACACCGCCGAAACCGTGTCTTTTAACAACCCCCTGAAAACCTTTTCCTTTTGAAATTCCTCTGATATCCAGCCACGTGTCATCATTGAACAAATCAACGGTCAACACATCTCCCATTTTTACATCATCCCCGAAGCCGGTAAATTCTACCAGCTTGCGCTTGGGAGTGGTGCCAGCTTTCCGGAAATGACCCTGCATCGGTTTGTTGGTGTTCTTCTCTTTCTTCTCATCAAATCCGAGCTGAACAGCATCATAACCGTCTCTTTCGACTGTCTTTATCTGTGTAACAACACACGGTCCGGCTTCTATCACCGTTACCGGTATATTATTGCCCTCTTCATCGAAGACCGAAGTCATTCCTACTTTTTTTCCTATTAATCCTTGCATGGTTTAACGTTTCTTATTTCAAACCTTAATTTCAACTTCAACACCGCTGGGCAGTTCAAGCTTCATCAAAGCATCAATGGTTTTTGGTGTCGAACTGTATATATCCATCAATCTCTTGTATGATGATAACTGAAACTGTTCTCTTGATTTTTTATTCACAAAAGGAGAACGCAGCACCGTAAAAATACGCTTGTGCGTAGGCAGTGGAATCGGACCACTGACAATAGCTCCGGTAGATTTAACCGTCTTAACAATCTTTTCTGCAGACTTATCTACCAAATTGTGATCATACGATTTCAATTTTATACGAATTTTCTGACTCATTATTCCATTAAATGTTTATTATTGACCTATTTATACAATCTTTATTATTCCTTTGGCATTCTCAACCACTTTCCTGGCAATATCCGGCGGCACAGGTTCATAATGCGAAAACTCCATCGAAGAAGTTGCACGTCCTGAAGTGATGTTACGCAATACGGTCACATAACCAAAGTTTTCAGCCAGTGGCACCTTGGCTTTAATCACGCGTGCACCTGCTTTCGACTCCATACCATCAATTCTCCCGCGACGTTTGTTGAAATCGGTAATCACATCACCCATATATTCTTCAGGAGTAACCACCTCTGCAGACATGATCGGTTCGAGCAGGATCGGATTGCCTTTGGGTGCGGCATTTCTGAAAGCACGGTCGGCAGCCATTTGAAAAGAAAGTGAGTCAGAGTCCACCGGATGATAAGAACCATCTTTCACCACAACCTTCAGGCTATCCAGCGGGAACCCGGCCAGCGGACCGCTCTGCATAGCCAGCTTAAAGCCCTTCTCTATGGCCGGCATATATTCTTTGGGGATATTCCCTCCTTTAACCTGATCCACAAACTCCAATCCTGTCACTCCCTCGTCTGCCGGACCTATCTCTACCAGGATATCGGCAAATTTACCGTGGCCACCAGTCTGTTTCTTGAAAACTTCACGATGCTCTACGGTAGTCGTCAGTGCCTCTTTATAAGCTACTTGAGGCTGTCCCTGGTTACATTCCACCTTGAATTCCCGTTTCAGTCGGTCGATCAGTATCTCCAAATGCAACTCACCCATCCCGCTGATAATCGTTTGCCCGGAATCCTCATTTGTTTTAATTTGAAAAGTAGGATCTTCTTCACTCAGTTTGTTTAAAGCTGTTCCCAACTTGTCTATGTCAGCCTGTGTCTTGGGTTCAATGGCCACCCCTATCACCGGCTCCGGGAAAGTCATCGACTCAAGCGATATCGGACGTGAGATATCAGTAATGGTATCTCCTGTACGTATATCTTTCAATCCCACAGCTCCACATATATCGCCGGCCTCTATCACGTCACGTGGGTTCTGCTTGTTGGCATGCATCTGGTACAACCTGTTGATGCGATCTTTTTTGCCTGTACGCGGATTCAGCACAGTCTTACCAGGCACCAACTTGCCCGAATACACCCTGAGATAAACAAGACGTCCGACATAAGGATCGGTAATGATCTTAAAGGCCAGGGCTGACAACGGTGCGTTGACATCCGGTTCACGCGTTATTACTTTATGCGTATGAGGATGGATGCCTTTCACAGCCCCAATATCAAGGGGACTAGGAAGATAAGACACTATAGCGTCAAGTAGCCGCTGCACCCCTTTATTTTTATATGCCGATCCGCACATCACCGGAACGATCGTCCCGTCTATGGTAGCTTCACGGATTACTGCAGCCATCTCGTCAGAAGTGATAGAATTCGGATTTTCAAAATAACGCTCCAGCAACTCATCATTTTTCTCAGCCACAGCTTCCACCAGTTTATTTCGCCATTCGGCAGCTTCGTCGGCCAGCTCGGAAGGAATTTCCTCCAGACTGTATTTTACGCCCATCGTCTCGTCGTCATGCCAGACAACAGCCTTGTTTTCCATCAGATCGATAACCCCTTTGAAAGCATCTTCAGACCCAATGGGTATCTGTACAGGAATGGGGTTAGCTTTCAGTTTTTCACGTATCTCGCTCACGACGCCGAAATAATCAGCGCCAACGCGATCCATTTTATTAACAAAAGCAATACGCGGCACCCCGTATTTATCAGCCTGACGCCATACTGTCTCCGACTGGGGTTCTACACCGCTAACGGCACAAAATACGGCTACTGCCCCGTCCAGTACACGCAACGAACGCTCTACCTCAACGGTAAAATCAACGTGGCCGGGCGTATCGATGATATTGATTTTGTAATCTTCTCCCTTGTATTTCCAGAAGGTGGTTGTAGCAGCTGAAGTAATGGTTATCCCACGCTCCTGCTCCTGCACCATCCAGTCCATCTGGGCGGCACCGTCATGCACTTCACCTATACGATGGGTGATCCCCGTATAAAAAAGGATCCGCTCGGTGGTGGTGGTCTTGCCCGCGTCAATGTGGGCCATGATCCCGATGTTTCTTGTATATTTCAGACGGTCACCCATTCCTGTATCTTCTCTTCTTTTATCCTAAAAACGAAAATGAGCAAAAGCCTTGTTGGCTTCAGCCATTCTGTGCATATCTTCTTTTTTCTTAAAAGCACCTCCCTCTTCCTTGAAGGCAGCCATGATCTCTGCAGCCAGTTTCTCGCTCATGCTCTTCCCGCTACGTTTTCTGGCAAACAGAATCAGATTTTTCATGCTCAGCGAGACCTTACGGTCGGGCCGCACTTCCATCGGCACCTGAAAAGTAGCACCTCCCACACGACGACTCTTCACCTCCACCTGCGGAGTAATGTTCTCCAACGCTTTTTTCCATATATCCAATGGTGTCATCTCCTCGTTCTTCTCATTCTTCATCCTTCCCTCGATGATATCCATCGCTTCATAGAAAATCTTAAAGGAGAGGTTCTTCTTCCCCTGCAACATCAGGTTGTTGACAAACCGGGTTACCAGAGGATCATTATATCTTGGGTCTGGTAAAATCGTTCTTTTTTTTGGTTTTGCTTTTCTCATTGCAAAAAAAATTCAAAAATTACTGTTTAGGCTTTTTAGTTCCGTATTTTGATCTGCGCTGTGTGCGGCCTTCCACACCGGAGGCATCCAGTGCTCCGCGAATCAGATGATAACGAACACCCGGAAGATCTTTCACACGACCGCCACGAATCAGCACGATAGAATGTTCCTGAAGATTGTGTCCTTCGCCGGGAATGTAAGCATTCACTTCTTTCCCATTGGTCAGGCGAACTCTGGCTACCTTGCGCATGGCTGAATTCGGCTTCTTGGGCGTGGTGGTATACACACGTACACAAACACCTCTCCTCTGCGGACATGAATCCAGCGCAGGAGCCTTGCTCTTTTCAACAATTTTCTTCCTTCCTTTTCTTACTAACTGTTGTATTGTAGGCATAAAACCAACATTTAATTATTTTACAAAATTGGAGTGCAAAGGTATTCTTTTTTTTAAAAAAACAACACTCTATTATGGAAATATTTTCCTCTCTCCCCCGGGTTTGCCCTATTTTACATATATATATATTAAGGTATAAACCTGATCACCCCTTTCGGGAAAGAATTCATCCGCAGATTATGTTCTTCTCCCGAAAAACAGCGCACAAAGTTATACTTTTTATAGGAAACTCAAAAAAAACAAATAATTTATTTAAATTTATTTCGGATTACTGGGATTTTGAGAGATTACAATGATGGTCCAACTGGTATATCACTCATTCCCTGTGCCCTGAGCAAAATATCTCTCTTCTCACATCTGCTTTCTTTTAAAACAACTGCATCTTGACAGAAAACAAAAAATTATTACTTTTGGTGCGCCGAATTTTAAAAGAATTAATATTTTGTTCAATTATAGATAATTACGTAAACCATGAAAACGTATCAGACGAAACAGATCAGAAATGTAGTGCTTTTGGGAAATGCCGGTTCGGGAAAAACAACGCTTGCAGAATCCATGTTGTATACCGGCAAGGTTATTGACCGCAGAGGACAAGTTGATCAGAAAAATACGGTGTCCGACTACAATCCCATTGAACAGGAACAGGAAAGCTCCGTTTTCTCCACAGTACTTTATGCCAAGTTCAAAGATCATAAAATCAATTTTATCGATGCTCCCGGGCTGGATGACTTCTCGGGACAGGCTATTGCCGGTATTTTTCCGGCTGATACAGCACTCATCCTGGTGAATGCCCAGAATGGAGTGGAAGTAGGAACTGAGATACATTTCCGTCATACCGAAGAAAGAAACAAACCTGTAGTGTTTGTTATCAACGGTCTTGATCACGAAAAGACCAATTACGAAAAAACCATCGAGACAATGAAGGAAAGTTTCGGCAATCGAATTGCCATTGTCCAGTTTCCGGTAAATGAAGGAGATATCTTCAATGCCGTTATAGACGTGTTGAAAATGAAAATGTACAAATACCCCGAAGACGACGGAAACGTACAGGTGGAAGACATTCCTGACGAAATCAAAGACAAGGCTGAAGAATTGCACAATGAGCTGGTTGAAAAAGCCGCAGAAAACGACGAAGGATTGATGGAGCTCTTTTTCGAAAAAGAATCACTGAACGAAGAGGAAATGCTTAAAGGAATCAGAGAAGGATTGCTAACCCGCAGCCTGATGCCCGTATTCTGCACCTCTGCCAAGAAAAATGTGGGAACTGACCGGCTCATGGAATTCATCGTTAACGCCGTTCCTGCCCCGGACGAAATGCCGGCATCGGTAAACTCGGAAGGGGAAAAGATACCCTGCGACCCCAAAGGCCCCACCTCCTTGTTCGTATTCAAGACAGCTATCGAAGAACATATTGGAGAAATAAACTTTTTCAAGGTAATGTCCGGGGAAGTTACCGAAGGAATGGATCTGATCAACACCTCTGTATCAGCTAAGGAAAGGATCAACCAGATCTTTGTCACCGCCGGCAGGAAAAGGGAAAAAGTACCCAAAATGGTTGCCGGAGATATCGGCAGCACGGTAAAGCTGAAAAACACCAAGACCAATCACACACTCAATGCCTCAGACCAAAACTGGACATTCCCGGCTATCGAATATCCGGCACCCAAATACCGCACGGCCATTAAAGCCAAAAATGAAGCTGATGACGAGAAACTCGGGGAAGCCCTTTCACGTTTTCATGATGAAGATCCGGCTGTGCTTATCGAATACTCTAAGGAACTGAAACAGATCATTATCCACGGACAGGGGGAACATCACCTCAATATTTTGAAATGGCACTTAGACAATATCTTTAAAATAGAAACCGAATTTCTGACGCCCAAAATCCCGTACCGGGAAACCATCACCAAAGTAGCTCAGGCCTCCTATCGTCATAAAAAACAATCAGGGGGCGCCGGCCAGTTCGGGGAAGTGCACCTGGTAATAGAACCTTACAAGGAAGGCGCTCCCGATCCTGTCATGTATAAAGTAAATGGAAAGGAGATCAGGCTAAATATCCGCGACAAACAGGTAATCGATCTCGACTGGGGCGGAAAACTGGTATTTTATAACTGTATCGTAGGAGGATCTATTGACGCCCGCTTCCTGCCCGCCATCTTGAAAGGGATCATGGAACGCATGGAAGAAGGACCACTCACCGGCTCATATGCACGTGACATCAGAGTGGCCGTATACGACGGAAAGATGCATCCGGTCGACTCTAATGAAATTTCCTTTAAACTTGCCGGCAGGAATGCCTTCAGCATGGCCTTCAAAGATGCCGGTCCGAAGATCATGGAACCAATCTACGAAGTAAATGTTTGGGTTCCCTCTGACAGGATGGGCGATGTGATGAGTGACCTGCAGGGAAGAAGAGCTATCGTATTGGGTATGAACAGCGAGAAAGGCTTCGAAAAGATCATGGCCAAGGTGCCCCTGGCAGAGATGAACAAATACTCTACCGCCCTCAGCTCCCTGACCAACGGACGGGCCATGTACACCATGAATTTCTCAGAATATGCCCAGGTACCGGGAGAGATACAGGAAGAACTGCTCAAAGCCTACGAGGCGGAACAAAAGGAAGACTGAAATAAGCTGCAAATATCGCAGCTTTTTTTTTCGAAATTTCCATAACGATAAATGAATGACGAACAAGATCTATGCAATCCGTAATAAATACATATATTTTTCAGTGAATCCAAGAGAAGTAATCAGCTCCACCAACTTTTAGTATCGTATAGCATAAGATCGTTAGCTATTTTTTTAAGTTAATAAGTGTAGCAAAACATCATTTACAAAATAGTAAAATTACCCCACATGTGGGGGGGCGTTCTAATGATATCATTTGGATAACATTGTTAATTATTTTACCAATCATCAAGCATCAAACTTGGCGACAATACCGAATTGATGGGAACGGTTTACATCCCTTTTGGAGAATCGGTAAAAACTGAATTTGCAGGTTATGGTCTTGGGTCAATGGCCAGGATAAGAGTTTATTTTTAACTCACATTCAGCCCAAAAAAATAGTGAATAAAAGAAATCAACTGTCAAAAAACATAATCAGAATGTTTCTTCCGAATTATGCACTACCTTTGAGAAACATAATTTTATTTCAGGATAAAGAACCTGCTAAATAATTACAAAAAAATAAAAAAAAATATTAACAAAAATATTTCCCCGACTAATTTCTTACGTAAATATCTCAAGGCCAGATTTAAATGATTCTCAACTGTCTTTTTAGAAATATTCATTACCCGGGCAATATCTTCGGCTGAAAGACCTTGTTCTCTACTTAGAATAAAAACAGTTTTTCGTTTGGGAGGAAGTTCATTTAAAATTTTATCTGTTCTTTCCCTAAAACTATTGTATTCGATGGTAAGTTTGGTTTCTTCCGAATAGGATTTTGTATTCTCCAGCCACCTGTCTACCAATTTGTAATCTTTAACTTTTTTTCTGAAATATTTCCGGATCATATTCAGGGTAATGGCAAACAAATATCCATTAAATGATTGTTTCTCATCTATGTCTTTCCGTTTATTCCAAATCTTAATAAATACATCCTGTACAAGGTCTTTTACATCCTCCTCATGTTCCATGTGTTTAATTGCAAAGTTATAGACCTTATGGCTATACTTGAGAAATAATTCATTAAAGGCAAAAATATCTCCTTTCTGCAAAGCTTTGATTAATCTATAATCCTCATCGGAATATGCTCCGGAACTCATAGGAATACCTTTTTATTTTTTGATAAAAGTAAAAAAAGATTTAAAAAAACAAAAATGATAAACAGGTACTCTATATTTTCATTCACTTTCCGCAGTAATTCAAAGAAAATTCGTATATGTATTCAATCAAGTGATTTTTTATCTACGTAGAGACCTATGTAGATATCTTATAACCTGCTATTATACAACATTTTATAATTCATGTTATTTAATAAAGTGTCATTCTGAATGGAATCCTGCACAAATTACCAACCGGTCGCCCGGCAGTCATGCAGAATCATTTTTCACAAACAGGAAATACAGATATCCTGATACGGACAGCTCCCATGGGTACAAGGATAACTGGTTCAACAGGTTCGGCAGTTTTAACAGGACTTTGGGGAATTCTACACACCAGCCCTTTTTTATTGAGGGCCCAGGAAGGTATTTTTCTCGCTTGTGTTTTGATCTCTATCGGAGTGTTTTCCGGAGTAAAAGGCATATCATTCTCAGGCCATGGCTTTCTTGAAACCTGAAATGATTTTTCAGGATGTTGATCATCTATAACCAGACCATAGTTCCATGCAGAAGCCGGATATATTTCCCAAGCCGGCCAATTCTTCGTACCTCCTTTTCGAACATAATTCTCCTGTATCTTTAATGAAAAAGTCAGGGGACCATAATTGACAGAAATGCTGTTTTTGTTTTTTTTCCATTTTTTAACACGCAATGACATAGGTAATGTAAGTGTGATCCGGTCATCTTTGCTAAAAATTCTTTCGATTTTTATATAAGCCAGGGGCCGTGCCTTCAGTATTATCTTTTTACCATTTATTTTAAGTTCTGGATTGTTGCACCAACCCGGAATACGAAGATAAAGCGGAAAAGCAACGGAAGTATCGGGAGTGATGATAAATTCAATCTTTTCTTCAAAAGGATAATGTGTCTTTTCTGATATTTTCACATTGATTCCGTTTCCTGCTTTCGCCGTCACTTCACTGGCACAAAAAAAGACAGCAGCCAGTCCGTTGTCGGGAGTTGCATACCAGAGGTTTTCGGCATAATAGGGCCATCCCTGGCCCGAGTTATGCTGACAACAGCGATGAATATGCGGGTTCATCCAGAACATGGGGCCACAGTTATTGATACCGGGACATTTGCTCATGGAATCGGATTGAGGCATATTGGGTGCCGTAAGGTAACGCAGCGCTTTCATATCCGGGGTAAAAGCCGCCGGCAGGGTATTGAAGGCATCATTCTCACAACGATCGGCCCAAACCGGATTTCCGGTAATCCGTACCAAAATTTCGTCAGACAGCATATCTTCCACGATGCCGCAGGTTTCAATAGCCTGACGTGGCCCCGTAAAGCCCGGTCTGCAATTTTCATCTCCTCCGAACAATCCTCCGGGAACCTGTCCATACATCTCCCTGACCGTTTGCCAGTTTCTCTCTGCAGCCTGCAGGTCGGCAGAATCCCTGGATTGCATCCAGTAAGTGGCCGGTTCGCCAAAAGCCTGTGCAATGTTCACATTGTGCCAGTTGGCAATACCGGTATCCCAGCGGGCTGTATTCCGGTGTATTTTCTTTGCAAAATCCAGCAGCCATTTTTCTCCTGTTCGGTTGTATAACCAATAGGTGGAATATAACATGTCTCCGGCACGCATCTTCGGCCAGTAACCCACCAGAAACTTATCATCCGGATATGTCTGCAGGTATTGGAAATATCGTGACATCAGGGAAAGGACACTGTCATTGCCAGCATATTCATAATAGTTCTGCAAACAGGTAAGCATCACCATATTTGGCCACAAGTCGGCTCGTCCCCTGAGATGTGTGGCAATGCCGCTTTTTTCATGTTCGGGACCAAACCATCCGTCATCCCGCTGATTTTTTAAAACAGCATGAATCCACATTTCTGCTTTCCGGATCATCTTTGCATTATTCAGCACATAGCCGCAATTACTGTATCCTTTCAGCCAGTATGGCACCTCCTCCCAACCATGATCTCCTTTCCCCTGTGGGTCCAGCCAGGCATTGTTTTTCTTTTGAAGGTACTGGCTGATTTCTTCCAGGTGACCGTGGAACCCTTCGGCCTGAAGCTCCAGCTCTTTTCTCAACCAGCCTTCCGGCTTTATCGAACCTATCGGTAATTTGATGAACGGACAGGGTTCCAGGGGGGGACGGTTCCCCGTATAGAAGAGATTGGTGGAACCGATATCCGGGCCTTGCACAATCGTAACGGTATTGTTTGCCTGATTTGTGCATGAATATGCAATAAGGATAATACCGCCCGTGATAAATGCCACAATTTTTTTCATACTTTTCTTGTTTTAGTTATTTTTCTTCAAAATTAAAAATTTTCTGTTATTCATAAATGTTAACACCGGGGGTCCAGTGAAAAAAATAAATTTCTCATGTTTCCCACCTGTATCATTCCGGACTAAATGTCAGGTCGTTATCATTTTACCAAAAAAGAATATAGAGAACATCCAGAATAGTAATTATTACTATGGCGCCTATGTTAAATGACATATTGGTATGAAAGATGCGTTCCGGCAACTTTGTTTTTTTCTCCGCAGGACTTTCCTTGTCAAACAGACTGATAACAACAATAAACAAACTCAAGATCAAAAAACAGTAACCCATTTGATTAATGAAAGGAACAAACGAAAAAGCAAATTTGAACACCAAAGCTACGGGAAGTGTCAGAACAGCCACCCATAAGGCAGCACGTGTGGTAGTTTTCTTCCAGAACAAACCAAATAAGAAAATCACAAGTATACCGGGACTAACCATTCCCGTATATTCCTGGATATATTGAAATACCTGATCAAGTGACTGTAACACAGGAGCAATCAAACCGGCAATTATAAGGGCGACAAAAGCAGTAATCCTGCCTATATTTACAGTCCTTGTTTCAGAGGCATTTTTATTGATAAACTGTCTGTAAATATCCATGGTAAAAATAGTAGATGTACTATTAAGCATGGATGCCAAGGAAGAAACTATCGCGGCCACCAATGCCGCAAATGCCAGTCCTTTAATACCTGTCGGCAAAAGACCCATCAGCCAGGGATATGCTTTATCAGCATGTTGTAAAGTTGGCATATATGCTTTTGATACATCACTGAATTTTGTCATGGCAACCGGATCATTTACAAGTACAAAGGCAGTAATACCAGGGATGACCACAAGCAAGGGTATTAATATCTTCAGGAATCCGGCGAAGATCATTCCTTTTTGAGTTTCTTCAATACTCTTCGATGCAAGGGCTCTCTGGATAATATACTGATTAAATCCCCAGTAATACAGATTGGCCACCCAGATACCTCCTATCAACATACTGATGCCGGGCAAATCTTTATAATAAGGATTATCTTTATGCAGAATCATATGAAATTTTTCTGGTGCACTATGATATATTCTCTCTGCTCCGGCAATAACTCCCTGACCATTGGAAACAAAATCCAGGGCAAGCCAGGTGGTCAATAAGCCTCCGCCGACGAGAAAAACTACCTGTATCACATCCGTCCAGGCAACTGCCGATAATCCTCCATACAAGGAGTAAGCGGCAGCAAACAATGCCAGTCCTACGATCCCATATATCAGCGGAACCCTCATGATCGTCTTTACTGCCAGCGCCCCAAGATACAATACAGAAGTAAGATTCACGAAAATAAATACCAGCACCCAGAAAACAGCCAAAATAGTTCGGACACGGTTATCATATCTTTGCTCCAGAAACTGAGGCATGGTATAAATCTTCTTCTCAATGAAAACAGGCATGAAAAATTTTGCCACCAGTATCAATCCCAGGGCAGCAATCCACTCATAAGTAGCTATGCCTAACCCTATTGCAAAACCGGAACCCGACATGCCAATGAATTGTTCTGCTGAAATATTGGCAGCAATCAATGAAGCACCCACTGCCCACCAGGTCAATGACTTACTAGCTAAAAAATAATCTTCCGAGGTTTTTTTGTGTCCTTTTTTATTTCTCGAGACCCATAACCCTACACTCAGGATTACAAAAGCATAAATGACAAATATTGTATAATCGAGTATCTCAAAATAATGTTTCATCTTTGACTTTCTTATTTTTTCTTTATCAATAAAATACCTGCTCTGCCCAAAAAAGCATCTCCCTGTTTCAGCGGCCTTCGCTCATCCCGGTAATGGGATGCAAAGAAAAGATCACCGCCGTCCGTGGAAAATCCTGCCACCAGAAAAGAAATTTTATCACCGTCCACCCAGGGTCCGCACGGTGGTCTTACCACCTCCTTCCACCAGTACTCCCTCCCCTTCTGCATCTGTTAATGTAAGCCAGTTAATATTCTCCAGCCCGGCAGAAAATGGCATCGCAACATAACATCACCTTCTTCCCTTTCCTGTCGGTTGGTAATACAAACATTCGCGCATAAGCTGCCGGCTGTCCCGGTCTTACATGGGAACCCTGCATCTTCCATTCCCCCGGAACACAGATATCTTTCCAAGTTTTGGTATCAGGTACCTGTCCGGAAAAACGATTGCTGAATACCGGATTGAATTTCCAGGTTCCGTTAAGGGATAAAACCGGATTTCCAACTCTGGTAACTTTTTCCGGAACACAAATATACTGGGCTGAGACATTAAGAACAAAGAAGGAAAATAAAATTAACAGTATCTTTTTATACATATTATTCCGAATAAATATTCGTCAAAGCTAACCGTATATCCTGAGGCAAATATATTAAATATCACTAGTATTCGACTAAAATAAAAAAAGAAAGGTACTCCCAAAAGGTTTCCCCTTCAAGTTGTATTATTGTTTTTTGACATAAATAACATGGGAAAAATAAAGAAAGAAATTTTTTCGGACAATCGGACCTTTGGACTGACTTCTAAGGAAGTTTTCAGGTAAAAGGTCTTTGAAGACAAAAATAACTTGGTTGATAATCAAATAGTTCGTTTATTTAATAAAGGCATTCTGATTTTAGTCGAATAATAATGAAAAAATATGAAAATACGTCATAATTACATCTGTCCAAAACAAACCGTAGATTGGGAAGTGCAGACCACATTTGTAAGGAATAATGGCTTCTCTTAATCGAATAATTTAGAATTGAATCTCGATAAATTTAACTTCAAACGGTCTAAAAGAAAGAGGATTGTGTACTTCCCGAATTTCCTCGCCGATGATATTCACTTCTTTCATACTTTTGATGGGACGATTAGCGATTCTTGACGAAAGTCGAAGCATTGCCGACTGACCATCCACTTCCCTGAAATGCAGAAGAATTGCTCCATCAGATGAAAAGGCAGGTCTGGTGTTTATTAAAACAGCATTGGAATTACCATTTAATTCAAGAGTTCTGAACGTAGCATGAGAAAACTCATCCTTTCCCTCAGGAATAGTTCTTGTGAGAAACGGATTTCTTGTGCCCCAGGCAAATTTGGTGGCAGCATTATTGGTCGTATCCCTGCTGGTAGTAATTTGATAGGTCCATTTAAAGGCCCCTAATTGAAAGGCGCGGAAGTTGGTAAACCAATAATTGTTCATAACCCATGAATAAAGCCATGTCTTGCCCGGTTTTGGGTATCGTTCAAACTTACCCATATTGAAATCACTGAACTGCCAGAGAGGGACCTCGTCGCTTACAACTATTATCTGACCTTTCTTCCCTTTAATCGAGACAAAATTTTGAGCCACGTTCCAATCGGAGGATGATCCGGAGAGTTGTTCCCCCTGGGTTAAACTTCCTCCAATGGTCTCAAAAACAATATGTGAACTGGGCAGGCGGAAAGGGAAAGCCACATATAAGGCTTCAGGGGAGGTAATAATATTCTTTCCTTTATTTTCCTGGTAGATCAATTCTACTTTTTTTATATTATTATAAAGTCTGATTTCCCATTGGATACCCATGGGCGCCCCTTCAATTCCTTTTGTAAAACCTTCCATATCGGCCGATATTTTTATACTTTTCCACACATCTCCCATTACTCCCTTATCCATTTTAACGTTGAATACAGTTGTATATGAAGGTTTTACTTCATTTGCAATCCTTTTCCTTTTCAAATCTATCCCAATCACTCTTCCAATTAATAGTTCTTTAAATCGACTGGGTAGCGTTTCTCTGACGGGTTGCCCAATGAAATAGGGACTCTGGTGATCATATAAATCTTCCTGGAGATCCTTATCGTAAAACTCCTTTATCCCTCCTGTTTTTTCATCAATCACGATCCTATAATATTGATTCTCTAAAATCTCTAAATTTTCATTCGACCGGATTTCACTTTCGGATTTATCCTGATCGGTAACTTCAATTTTTAAAGCCTTAAAACCCAAAGCGGGGACATCATTCACTTCCAATTTCCAATATGCACCTTCACGTCTGCCACGCAAAAATTGAATAGGAACTCTTTCCCCGGTAGCAATATCTGTTATCGAGAACACCTTATTGCGGGGGAGTATCTCATCATAAATAAATAACTGAACTACTCCCGAACGGTCCCATCCCATGGGATTAATAACATATATTAACGGAAAAGAAGATTTCTTGAAAAATTTCTGTATTTTCCCCAAGGCATCTTCATTAAGTAGAGTAACTTTTTTCAAGGCCTCCCAGGCATAAGCTCCCTTTTGGAGCCATTGACACATTGAATTGACGCAAAACGGATCGGAAATGCTTTCAGCCGCTCCAAAGGTATGTTCGTCAAAAAACAGGGCATTTTCACTAATGTGTGTAATCTTTTGTTGCAAATCTTCACCCAATTCCCCTCCCATCATCGATACCATGGCAAACAGACCTTCATCCTCCTGTTCCATGTTTTGTACTTTTCTAACCACGGCTGTCTCACGTGGCGCTGAACCGGCACCATCATCCCACCACTCAAGCCATGCCTGACGGTAAACAGACAGTTTATCACCATAATTATTTTCCACATATTTCATAAACTCATTGTCAACTGCGAGCCTTAATTTAGGATATTCATATTTTGCATTCCATTGTTTTACCAAGTCACAGGCTGCCGTTGAAGGGGGTGAATTATCGGTACTATATCCACAAAACTGGACAGCTACCCGGTTAAAGGGGTACCCTTTTCTCTCAAGATCTGCAAGATACCATAACAAATTCTCTGCCCTGATAGCTTTGCTTGCCAAACCAAAGCTATTTCCAGTAAAATAAAGGTCGGCACGAAAAGCAAGTAATCTTGCACCAGACGGTGATTCCCACCAGAAACACGTTGGCTTGTCAAAAGGACGAATGGATCGGGTTTCATTAACCCCCATAGTCAAGTATTTGACTCCCGTCGCTTTCAAATAGTCGGGCATACACCAGGCAATCCCAGTCACATCGTTTTGCATAGCGGTCTGAACCGGAATACCATATTCCTTAAACATCCTAAGACACTGAAGGAAGTCAAACATTATGTTTTCATCAGAAATCTGGATCATATTGAAAGGCATAGCAGTCACTTCAATTCTACCTTCACGGATACGATCCTTTAATCGTTCAATTTGGGAAGGAGGACGGCAACGAAGATACTCTTTCACCACCCAGGCAGCTTCGCATGTCCATCGAAACTGTGAATCATCAGGAAAGGAATCAGTCTTGTCACAATAATCCAGTGCATAGTCAAGATAGCGCATGTGCTCAGCAAGAATTTCCGATTGCGGACGTGTAAAACCAATATCAGTATGTGTATGCTGAACAAAATAAATCTCCCATTTCTTCGGGGGAACAAGAGTTACAGGATATTTCTCTGCCGGCTTGTCATCTATTTTGGCAGAAATGATGATCTTAACATGTCTTTTAACTGCCGGAACAGTGAGCAAAAATCTGTTATTTCCTTTTCTGAGGTTGGTTCTCAACAGTTCTTTCCCTCCTTTTGTAAAAATAATCTTTCCGTCTCTTTCCGCCCGGTAACTTGCAATTACCTGTTGGTATGATTTGCCTCCCTCGTTAAAAAGTACCGGAGCATTTAAAAACTCAACTTTTGACGACAGAGTATTTTGACCGTTCATCTGCAGGGTATTCATAAGTACCACTAAAGAGATAAACAGTGAAATTAAGTGCATCTTTTTCATCTGTTTAAAAATTTTTTGTTTAAAAATTTTTAATAATGAAGAAAATAAAAATTTTCTTCACCTATGTAACCGGTTACTCACAATAAAACTGTTCGTGAGCTCCCTGTGCTCGATTCACTCTCACAAAATTTTTTTTAATCATTTTCCTGTATGAATTTTTGAATAAATCTCCCCACTGCAAGCAGACAGAGTATCATCATGGGGTTGTTAATATTTTCGCCGCTAACGGCGTGAAATTCACCCCTCCCTTGTCCGTCTTTTAGCGGATTAGAAAAATTCCTGTTCGTTTCCTAATAAAATTAATTATCTGAATTTGACGAAGACTCCTATTTCGAACCTGTATTATTTCCCCACACGGCACGACGGTTAGGACGACCCCATTCATAACGTCTTGCCGGGTCGAACCTCCAGTTTTTTACCGGCATGGCAGCATTACAGCTTTTTCGCCACATATCGAGCAGTTGATATAATTCATTTACTTTTTCAGGAAATTTTCCACTGACATCCTCCGTTTCACCAATATCTTCTTTTAGATTATACAATTCTTTATGATTATCGTTCAGAAAATGAATCAGTTTCCAATCCCCTTTTCGCACTGCACTTGCAGGCACACTGTGATGATAAACAGGGTAATGCCAGTATATTGCCCGGTTCTTATCATATCCTCTCCCTTCCAGAACATTAATAAAACTCTTTCCGTCAAACACT
>DRPN01000157.1 GCA_011374625.1 Bacteroidota bacterium | reverse complement strand
ACCATTAATGATGAATTGAAAAACATCTGTCAGATAGAACATTCCAGACACAGGAGCGTAGTGAATTTTATTTCAAATCTTATTTCAGGATTGTTGGCATACTCATTCTTGCCTAAAAAACCGGGAATAAAATACGAAACGCAAGATACATTTGGGCAACTCGCACTATTTTAATGTATTGCTTATGTCGAACTCAGGTTATTACTTGTTTTCCGTTCTACCGGTGATTGCTCGCTGCGCTCGCGATCTCCGGTGGGGGTGATTCATCCTTCAAAAAGCTGCTGCCTTTCGGCAATCTGACTTTTTCTTTTCCTTCAGCTTACAAAAGCAAGCTTTTGACGTTCCGGAAAAGAAAAAGCCGGCACTTTGTGCCGGCTTTTTGAAGGTTGTCGGGGTGGGGAGATTCGAACTCCCGACCTCGTCGTCCCGAACGACGCGCGCTAACCGGGCTGCGCTACACCCCGAATTCCTTTTTGAGTCAGGGAACAAAAGCGAGGCAAAAATACAAAAAAAACGGATGTAAAAGAGAAAAATCATTCCCTGTCGCATTTATTAATTGAACTTAGGTATTACAAAAAAGACCTTAGATATAATAAATGGTTCATCACAATAATGCGTACCTGACATATCTCTTCCTGTAGAACTTTGCCACATTCCTCACAATATAATCGTTGTACCTTCCTCTGTATTATCACTGATAACCCTATTGGAACTCCACGAAAATCCCGGTATACATACCCTTTCTTTTTTACATGTCGACTGCCGCATTTGTTACAGCATTGGGGATTCGTCTTAATTTCTACATAAAAAATGATTTGACTTTCCTTATATTTTTTGTTCGGTCAGTCCGAAACCATGATACATTAAACTTGTTGACATTTTTCTATCCTTTTTCCCTCAAAAATACACATTGTTGTGATGAACCAGATTATTTATTAACCGGGGGTCTGAAAGAGGAATAATATGGTTTGATGAAAATGTCTGGTTTCAGGGGAAAAACAAATAAAAGAATTATGCATTGTATGGAAAGGAAAGAGGATACAGACAGAATTTAAGATTTTTGAATTAATTTTACCATCCGAAAGTGAATATTATTTTTATCCAAACCAGGGGAAAAATGAGAAAGTGGACGTATTTGTTGTTTTTAGTTATGATTTTTCCCGGTTGCAGGAGGAATCCGCTGGAGGTGAATGTCTCGGACATAGATGTAACAGTAAAGTTCAAACGGATGGAAAAAGATATCTTTACATTACCTCCAGACAGTGTGATCGTGCGATTACCGGAACTTCAGAAAGAATATGGGTTGTTTTTTAAGAGATACGTGCAGTTGCTGAATATCGGGAAACCGGGGTCCTCCATGTTTAATGAATTGTTGAAAATATTTCTTTTGGATGATATAAACCGGGAGGTATATCAACAGGTAATGAAGACTTATCCCGATCTCAAAAATATCGAAAAACAATTGACCGGAGCCTTCAGGCATTACAAATATTATTTTCCGGAAAAAAAAGTTCCCGCAGTATATAGTTATGTGTCGGGTTTCAATGCCTCCCTGCTTATTGATGAAGGAATCTTGGGTGTCGGATTGGACCGTTACCTGGGGGATGTTCCTTATTATGACCAATTGGGAATACCGAAATATATGCAGCGGAATATGATTCCCGGGAAGATTCCTTCAGATTGCATGTATGCCTGGGCATCTGTCGAATTCCCATTTCAGCCTCAGGATATTGACACCCTGGTAAAGGAAAATGTCATTAACCGAATGATCTATGAGGGAAAGCTGTTCTATTTTGTCAAGGCCATGCTGCCGCAAGAAAATGACGAGATGATTATGGGATACTCCCCAAAACAGATGAAGTGGTGCAGGATGAATGAGGGGCAGATGTGGGCATATCTTATTGAACGGAAGATGTTATTCAAAACCGACTATATGACCGTCAATAAACTTACACGTAATGCTCCTTTTACCAGTTTCTTTCCGCGCGAGTCGCCAGGCAGGGCCGCCAACTGGATCGGCTGGCAGATAGTTCGTAAATATATGAAATTACATAAGGAGGTGACGCTGGAAGAATTAATGACATCTGTCAACTATCAGGATATATTGAATGAGTCGGAGTATGATCCGGGTCAATAAAAAAACGGCCTGAGAGACCGTTTTTTTATATTGATTTTTTTGTCCCGGACTATTCGGGATGAATAGCTTCTACCGGACAAACCTCAGCACAAGCACCACAATCAGTGCATAATTCCGGATCGATTTTATAGATATCTCCTTCAGAGATGGCTTCTACCGGGCATTCATCAATGCAAGTGCCACAGGCTGTACAATCTTCATTTATAACGTAGGCCATAATAATTTTTATTTTAAGGTTTGAAAAATATCGGGCAAAAATAGAAATAAAAATAAAATGGCGTAATGATTTCCTGCTTTTTCAAAAATATTTTGTGTTATTGATCCTGCAGGAAGGAATAAGTCAGCCAGGCAAGATGACCTGTTCCCAGAGATAATGCCGGTTCGTAAATATTAAAACGGGATGTATGCAGGGGGTGAATGGTGTTTTGTCCCGGTGCGGTAATCCCTAAACGGAAGTAGAGGGAAGGAGCTATGCGGGAGTAGTAGGCGAAATCTTCTGAAGTCATCCGGAGGTCTAAGCTTATAATCTTATCTTTTCCCAGGTAATGAGCAGAAAAAGTCATGGCCTTGAAGGTAGAGGCAGTATCGTTTTCCAGCACAGGATATCCTTTACGTATTTCCAGGTCTGCCCGGGCATGGAAATGATTTGCCAGGTTCTGTACCATCCCGGTAATTTTTTTATGGATTTCATTACGCCAGGATTCGTCGAAGGTGCGAAAGGTCCCTTCCATCGTGACTTTATCGGGCACGATGTTGGTAGCGCCGAGAGCTTCCACTTTGCCGAAACGTAAAATGGAGGGAAAACCCCCGGAAGTTTCTTTTTCCACCATATCTTCCATGGTCGTCAGCATTTTTGCGGCAATATAAGGTGTGTTGGTGACTTTATCCGGCAAAGCAGCATGACCGCCCCTTCCGACAACGGTCAGGTAAAGCTCATCAGCGGATGCCATATATTTCCCGGGGCGGTAACCGACCATTCCGGCTTTCAGCGTGGGATCAACATGTTGTCCCAGGATGAGGTCAGGGTGATATCGGTTAAGGATACCGGATTCCACAATCTGTCTGGCGCCACCCGGAACTTTTTCTTCCCCAGGCTGAAACAGAATGACTACCGTGCCCTTCCACTGATCGCGGATATCTCTCAGTATTTTGGCAGCACCCAATACACAAGTCATATGTACATCATGACCACAGGCATGCATCACGCCCTTGTTTCGTGAACCATAAGGAATGTCATTTTCTTCCGTAATGGGAAGAGCATCCATGTCGGCTCGCAGTACCAAGGTCTTCCCTTTTGGGTTTTTTCCCTCGATATGGGTTAACAGGCCTGTTTTGGCAACGGTTTGTTGATCATGGATCCCGAGTTTATCAAGTTGTTTGCTGAGATAATGGCGGGTTTGATGTTCTTCAAAGGACAGCTCGGGATGTTGATGAAGGTGATGCCACCATTTTACCAACATTTCATGGTATTGATCTGCAAGTTGTTGTATGTTTTTTGCGATATCGGAGTTCATTTATTTTCCAAAGATCATTTTTAATGAGGCAATGAAAATCATACCACCGAAGATCTTACGTAGCAGTTTATCAGGAAGTGCGATGGCTGTTGCTGAGCCCAGATATCCACCAATGAAGAATGCCAGTACCAGAAAGAGGACAAATTTAATATTCAGATATCCGTTTTTGTAGTAGTTGATAGCTCCCAGCAGCACCACCGGGAATGCCAGCACGCCCAGGCTGGTTCCCTGGGCTTCATGTTGAGACATTCCCAGAAGAAAAACAAGGGCCGGTACGATAATGATTCCACCGCCTACTCCCATGGCTCCGCTGACAAATCCGGCAAGTAAACCTGTAATAAGCAGAATGAGAATTTGTGTAGTAGTCATGATGTCAGAAATCTGTTGCAAATGATAGATGGAACATATGTGGCCGGACGATAAAGTTTTCCACGCCCCAGGCCATGTCAAAACGCAGGAAATATCCGAAGACCAGTGCCCGGGCGCCCCAACCGAAACCGGCTACAAAAGGTTCACGGTTGGTTTCCAGGGTGACGGTCAGAGGACCGTTTTTAATAATTCTTTTGTCATATGCATTTTGTCCGGAATAGGGACTGAAACCATTCCATGCAGTGCCAAGGTCGCCGAACCCTACCAGTTGAAAACTGTTCAGGAATTTGGATCCTAAAGGATGATTGGCAAGATACCTGAAAACAGGGAACCTGAGTTCGGAATTTAACAGAAAAAAGTTACTTCCGTTGCGTATATTCTGATGGAATCCCCGCATATCCGTTGCAGTGGTCTGAAAAATATAGTTTTGGGAATAATCAACCGGTATGTTGCGGTTGAAATTTTCCTCGGGGTTGAACATATATAACAGGGAATTGTCCACACCTCCCAAGTAATATAACAGTTTGTGATGACCAAAAGAAGCACTTCCTGCCAGGCGGGTGGCCCAGATAAAATCCCGGTGGATACGTTGATAATGTCTGATATCAGCTCCCAGAATATAAACATCCGACTTCCAGTTGTCAAGTTGATAATAAGCTTCTCCGAATATTTTCAGGCGTGTACCGAAATAAATATTGACCGTCCTGAAACGAGTATTGTCAAAGATATATTCCAGTTTTGCATTTGCCCAGGGGGTAAAGATATTGGGCCGTTGCATGTTGGCATTATCGGTAGCGAGGGCTACCATTCTGTCTGTACGTACACTGGCAGTAGCTTTTACGGCCATTACCTGACTGAAAGGATATTTGACGATAAAGAACAATTGCTGAGATGTGACTTTCTCGTATGCGTTGGTTTGGTAATTGTTGGCTTTGTATGATTGTCGGTGAAAAATAAACTGTTTGTCGAGTCTTTTTTTCAAGTTCTCAAAACTGACCAGGTACTCATTGCTGGTAAAATCGCCGGAAAAGCGGAAACCGGCTGTGATACGGTAATCTTCGAAAAGATCTTTCGCACCGATTTTAAAGAGGCCGTTTATTCCCGGATTATAATACATCCCGCTGCCATTGAAATACTGATAGGATTTGCTCTGGGAGCTGAAATCAAGTTGGTCGGCAGAGTAATTCTGGTAGAAGGCTGTCTCATAGATGCGTATAGCAGGGAATTTTATTTTGGCAGTGTCGAGATCAACATCTGCATATTTCCCCAGAATGAGATGGTTGTAATAGTTTTGTTTTTCCTGTTCGAAGATGTAATGGTTGATATCAATTATGTTTTTGTCTTCGAAGTAGGTGTACAAAGGTTTGGTGAGTGTATCACGGCGTTTGCGGTCTTTCTCAATAAGCATTTGCCTGAGCTGTTCCAAACTGTCCAGGGAGTTGTATTGTTTATTCATAACTTCCCGGTAAGCAGTGGAGGTCAGTGAATTGCCAAAAGGTTTTTCATGCAGATCAGGGGTGGTATATTCGGGAATATATTTGCCTTTGGTAAAAACGATATCCGCTGCAAGCCCGGATTCCTGTGAGTAATCCTGTTCGAGAATATTGCGTTTGTAATTGGTCAAAGGTCTGGAGACGGTAAAATAACGATAATGAACTGCTGTATCAATATAAGCAATTCCACTGTCAAAGATGGCGGCATAACGGTTGATAATGCCATTCTGATCGCCCAGGTAGAGGAATTCTTTTTTTTCGGCCTGGACAGGATAATTTTTATCCCAGTACTTTCCTTCGGCCAAACGCTTCAAGATATTGGACTTTGTTTTATAATCATAGATAAACAAATCGTGATAGGGAACTATTCTGGGTTTGAATACTTCCTGTCTTGGTGCCAGGGTGTCGGAACTCCGGTTTGAACTAAACAATATCTGCTGTGACTCATTGATAAAACGCGGATGCAGATCATCTTCGAGGTCGTTGGTTAGCTGGACATTGGTGCCGGAGGCCAGGTCATAGACATAAAGGTCTGTTTGTCCGTTCTTGACTGCCGAGAAGACCATCTGTGCCCCGTCATCGGAAAAGTCAAAATCCAGAATCTTCTCAAAATAAAGAAGATTTAATTTTTCTATTTTTCTGGAATCCAGCCGATAAAAAAACATGGCCAGTCCTCCCTCCTGTTCAGCAATAAAAACCAGCATTCGGCCATTGGGATACCATCCGACCACCGGATAAGAATAGTCTATGATCTGTTCAACACGGGGTTCATGAGCATAGATTTTTTTCTTTTTATGGGTATTGAGGTTATACAACCAGATTTTATATCTTCCCAATTCGTTTGTAACATAGGCAATATGTGTGCCGTCGGGGCTAACCTTTATTTGTTTAAAGACATGTTTGGATTTTGTCTTTTTCAAAAGAGGTGTTCCCTCTGGATCTTGCCGGTCTTCCTCCTCCGGGGCATAGAGGTTTTTGTAATATTTTACCCAGTCATCCGATAGTTCTTTGATCTTCTTCCCCAGGACATAATAAAAACCTTTTTCCAGATTTTTATTGATGCGGATAAGATAGAGTATGTTAGGAATAACCGCATCCCCATATTCTTTAGCGATGTAACGCCAGAAAGAATGTCCTGCCCAGATGGCATCATCTTTTTCCAGGTGGTTTAGTTTGTCATACCTTTTACTCAAAATGCCGTCCTTTACTCTGTTTTCAAGATTAAGGTTCCATGGGTCAGAGACATAGGAAACGAGGCCTTTGGTGAACCAGTCGGGGAGGCTGACTCCGGATGATGCTGAAACTTTGTCTTTCCTGTCGCCCCCATTGACCATTTCATTGATCAGCACCTGTGCAATAGCTGCCCCGATCTCACGATCATAACGAATGTGATCACCATTAAAATATACAAATACCTTGTTGTCTATCACATATCGAATGCCCCCGACATTGTTTTCCTCGTTTTCTCCTTCCAACCCGATATTGCTCTGACGAAAATCTGACAATTTGTTGTATACCAGAAAGATAAGCCTTTTGTTCAGGGTATAGTCAAAATAGTCTTCTGTTTCATAAAGTTTTTTCCGGACCACTTCGGCTGTGTAATCAGCCAGTTGACGTCCGTATTCGTTGAAATAAACATCAAATTGCTCAAAACGGTAAAAAGACCAGAAAAAAGTGTTGTATTGAACCCTGTTTTTCCCGAAAGTCATTTGATGACCGTTGTAAAACTGACCCCGGGCAGGCATACCGGCAATCATCAGTCCCGTGAGAAAAAACATCCCCCACAAAACCTTTCCCTTTAATTTTCTTTCACGGTTCATAAAAGCCAAAAAAACATTATATGAGAAACGTTAAAAATAGTTAAAATCAGTTAAATTTTAATTTATATTTTATAAAATTGAACTTCTTTAATTTTTTAACGTAAAGCGAGAAAGTTTGTTTATTTTATTATATAAAGGAAGTAAATTATATTAACCTAAAAAAAATAGAAAATGAAAGTTTATTACAGGCTTGTAGTGGTGATTGCGATAATGGCCATTGGACTTCCGGTGCTTTCCCAACAGAAAGCGCCGAACATTGCCTTTAAGGAGAAGATCTATGACTTTGGCAGGATCAAAGAGGAAGCAGGGGTTGTTACCCATGATTTCGCATTCAGGAATACAGGCAGTCAGCCTTTGATCATTCAGCGGGTGGTGTCCTCGTGTGGTTGTACCACGCCTACCTGGTCGAAAGAGCCGATTCCTCCCGGAGGGGAAGGTTTTATACGGGTAGCCTATAATCCGAGAAACCGACCCAACAAGTTTTCCAAAACCATTACTATATATTCCAATTCTTCATCCGGCCCGGTGATGTTGAGGATCATGGGCTTTGTGGAGCCTCGTCCCAAAACGGTAAAAGATATTTATCCTTATGAGATTGACGGGCTTAGGCTGAAAACCAACCATATAGCTTTTACCAGGACTTACAAGAACCAAAAAAAAGTGAGGAAAGATGAGTTGATTAATACGTCAGACCATGATATAAAAATTGAATTCACCCGGGTCCCGCCGCATCTAACGTTAAAAGCTGTTCCGCAGGTTCTGAAACCCAACCAGAAAGGTTACATCGAAGTGACTTATGATGCAAGTAAGAAAAATGACTGGGGTTTTGTGATTGACCGGGTATGGCTGAAGCTCAACGGCAAAGAGCAAAGTAATTCAAGACTGGTGATTTCCGCTTCCATAGAGCAGGATTTCAGTAAGCTTACGCCCGAACAGCGGGCGAAGGCTCCTCATATCAGTTTTAAGGAAAAAAGTTATGATTTTGGAAAGGCTCCGCAACGTTCCCAAATAGAACATGAATTTGTATTTACCAATACCGGCAAAAGTGATCTGGTGATTCATAAAGTGCGTTCAAGTTGCGGGTGTACTGCCGTCAGCCCGAAAGAGAGAGTGATCAAGCCGGGACAATCCAGTAATATAAAGGCGATATTCCATACGGGTGCTTACAAGGGACGTCAGAACAAGTCCATTACGGTGATCACCAACGATCCGGATAGTCCAACCATCATGTTGAGGATCACAGGGATCGTAGAACCACCGGCAGAGAAAAAATAAAATTACAGTTGTTATTGACATTTATGGGATGCAAATCTTGCATCCCATTTTTTTATATCTTCGTGACTGAAACAAGGTTGCAGAAAGTGGAAGGAAAAGAAAAAAAAGAAGAAACTCTTTCGGCACAGGGGATCAACCCCAGGGCAGTCAATGATTTTATACGGAAAAAGAAAAAACTATTGACACCGGAAGAGTACATTCAGGGTATTCTTTCTGGCGACATCTCCCTGTTGAGCCAGGCGATCACTTTGCTGGAGAGTTCGTTGCCGGCCCACCAGGCTCTGGCCGGAGAGATTCTGGCAGGATGTCTGCCTCATGCCGGCGGTAGCATACGTTTAGGAATTACCGGGGTCCCCGGTGTAGGGAAGAGCAGTTTTATTGAGGCGCTGGGTGTTTATCTGACCGAAAATGGTAAAAAACTGGCCATTTTGGCTATTGATCCATCCAGTCAAAAAAGCGGAGGGAGCATTCTGGGGGATAAAACCCGTATGGAAAGACTGGCTGCCAGCCCGAATGCTTTTATAAGACCCTCCCCCTCGGCAGGCTCTCTGGGGGGTGTGGCATCCAGAACCCGCGAAACAATCCTGTTGTGCGAAGCTGCCGGCTATGAGGTGGTTTTTGTCGAGACCGTCGGAGTGGGACAATCCGAAGTAGCTGTACATTCTATGGTAGACTTCTTCCTGTTGCTGATGTTGGCTGGCGCCGGCGATGAGATACAAGGTATGAAAAGAGGGATTATGGAAATGGCAGATATGATCCTTATCACCAAAGCCGATGGGGAAAACCGGGAAGCAGCCGCCAAAGCGGTAAAAGAATATGAATCGGCTCTGCATCTTTTTCCCATACCTGCCTCCGGATGGCTGCCTCGCGTGAGAACTTGTTCGGTAGTTGAAAACAAAGGGATTAAGGAAACTTGGGATAACCTATTGGAATATATAGCTTTTACCAGAGGTAACGGCTATTTTGACGAGAGACGTAAACAGCAGGCACGCTACTGGTTTTTTGAGGTCCTGAACGAAGGACTGAAGCAACACTTTTATGGAGATGAGAAAATCAGGAAGAAAATTGAAGAAACAGAGAAGGTGGTTCTGGAAAGAAAAGCAGATCCATACAAGGCAGCCCGGGATATACTTCTAAATTATTTTTGTTAAGTGAAATACTTTTTAATCATTTGTTTATCCCTATCTTTACAACTTTTACCAACACAATTATTTATAGTATTTTATTTAATCATCTAATTTTTTACGAATGAAAAAAGTTATTTTTCTATTGGTTATGGTTGCAGGCTTCTGGGCTTGTAACAATACGCCCCGTTATAAGATCACAGGCCACCTGGATGGGGCTGTGGCGGGGAAAGTTTATCTATCAAAACAAGAAAATCAGAAAATCGTACATGTTGATTCGGCCGAGATAAAAGATGGAAACTTCAAAATGGAGGGAACACTGGAGCATCCCGATGTGTATTATCTTCAGGTGCAGGACAAGCGTGGTTACCTGTTGTTGTTTCTTGAAAACAATAAGCTGAAAATTACCGGGAATGTTGATTCTCTCTGGCTTGCAAAAGCTGAAGGTTCTCCTTATCAGGATGAATATAATGCATATCAGGAGACCATGAAACCTTTTGAAAAACAATTTAAAAACCTGTACAGCAAATGGCAGCAGGCAAAAATGACGGGGAATGAAGACTTGGCAAAAAAGATCGAGGATGAATATGACTCAATCACCAAAGAGCAGAAAGAAGTTGAGAAAAAATTTATGGAGAAACATCCTCAATCTCTGGTATCTCCCTATTTGTTGAGAAGTATGGCTTATAGCATGGAAGGGGAAGAGATGGAAAAGTATCTTGATCAGATGGATACTTCTTTTAATCAAATAGGTTTTGTAAAGGAATTACGTGAATGGGCCGAAGCCAAGAAAAAAGTAGCCATAGGCCAACCGGCCCCGGACTTCACCCTGCCGGATACTACAGGGAAAGAGGTGACCCTTTCTTCCCTTTTCGGAAATTATCTGTTAATTGATTTCTGGGCTGGCTGGTGCAGCCCCTGTCGTGTCGAGAACCCTAATCTTTTGAAAACCTATAAAAAATATCATGACAAAGGATTTGATATTATAGGCGTTTCTCTGGATGATGACCGGGACAACTGGGTTAAAGCCATTAAGAAGGACGGGCTGCTCTGGACACAGGTTTCCGATCTGAAAGGATGGAAAGCTGTTGTTGCCAAAGAGTACGGAGTACGTTCCATCCCATCTAATTTTCTATTGGATAAAGATGGCAAGATCATCGCTAAGAACCTCAGAGGAGATGCATTGAAAAAGAAACTGGCTGAATTGTTGGATTGATTGTCAACAGCCGTGCAATAAATAAAAAAGCCCGTTCAGCAGAGCGGGCTTTTTTTTGTTGAAATGTGTTATTACCGGATTCCCAGGAAAGCGATGATCTCTTCATAAATATGTTCACCGGTGAATCCCATTTTTTCATCCAGTACCTTATAGGGGGCAGAGTAACCGAAAGAACGCATTCCGTAAACAAAGCCCTTGCATCCCACCAGGCCTTGCAGTGTGCTGGGAAGTCCTGCTGTCAGGCCGAAGGTTGGGATATCTTCAGGCAATACTTCCCGGCGGTATTCTTCAGACTGCTGTCTGAAAAGGCCTTCGGATATAGCTGATACGATTTGTACGGAGAGACCTTTCTCTTTTCTGAGTATTTCTGCACTTTCCAACAATGTAGATATTTCAGATCCGTTTGCAACAAGCACCACGTCAGGTTTACCGGGATCTTTGGTAACGATATAGGCTCCTTTGACAGCCTGCTGGGCTTCTTCATAGCGTGATGTCCTGGCAGGAAGGTCTTTGATACTTTGTCGGGAGAGGATAAGCGCTGTGGGTGTATCGTGGTTTTCCAATGCCATTTTCCAGGCTGCGGTTGTTTCGTTGGCATCAGCAGGACGTAACACCAGCATAGAGTTTTTGTAGGAATGGTTTTTCATTTGTTCCAATAGCCGGATCTGAGCTTCCTGCTCTACCGGCTGGTGAGTAGGACCGTCTTCTCCTACGCGAAATGCATCATGAGTCCAGACATATTTAACAGGCAGTTCCATAAGGGCAGCCATACGCACCGCCGGCTTCATATAATCGGAAAAAACGAAGAAAGTCCCGGTTACAGGAATGATCCCTCCGTGTAAAGCGATGCCGTTGGCTATAGCTGCCATGGTAAGCTCGGAGACACCTGCCTGAAGGAAAGAACCGGAGAAATCACCGCGTTTCAGTATTTTGGTTTTTTTCAGGAAAGCATCCGTTTTGTCACTATTGGACAAGTCAGCAGAGGCGACGATAATATTGTCGACCTTGTCGGCCAGCCAGCCGAGTACAGCTCCGGAAGCAGCCCTTGTGGCAATATTTTCTTTCTGGTCGATCTCACTAAAGTCTAGCTTAGGCAGTGAATTTGAAAAATAACGGTTCCATTTCTCAGCCAGTTCGGGATTGGTTTTTTCCCATTTGGCCTGTTCTCCTTTTTTCCATTCGGCATACTCCCGTTTTTCTTTCAGCACCTTACTGTAGAAATCTGATACTTCCGGAAAAATCATGAACGGATTGTCGGGGTCTCCGCCCAGGTTCTCCACGGTTTTTTTGAAGTCACCACCAGCTTTGCTCAACGGCATACCGTGTGTGGATACCTTGTGTTCAAAACTATTTCCGTCTTCATCAACAGCCCCTTTCCCCATCACTGTCTTCCCTATGATCAGAGAAGGTCTGTCTGTTACTTTTTGTGCTTCACGCAAAGCTTTTCGGATAGCATCATGATCGTTGCCATTGATAGACTGCACATGCCAGCCCCAGGCTTCATATTTCATGGCTGTGTTTTCGGAAGTCACATCGCTGGTTTCCGAAGAAAGTTGGATATCATTTGAGTCATAGAACATGATGAGGTTACCGAGGCCCAGATGTCCGGCCAGACGGCCTGCTCCCTGCGATATCTCTTCCTGTATACCTCCGTCGGAGATATAAGTGTAGATTTTGTGTTCCATCCAGTTACCAAAACGGGCTTCCAGAAACCGCTCGGCAATGGCTGCTCCCACAGCCATCACATGACCTTGCCCCAGCGGCCCGGAGGTATTCTCAATACCTCTCTTGAGGTCTTTTTCAGGATGTCCCGGCGTGGGACTGCCCCATTGCCGGAAGTTTTTCAGATCTTCCAGTGAGAAATGCCCCGTTAGGGTTAGTTCTGAATAGAGCATGGGTGACATGTGACCCGGATCCAGGAAAAACCGGTCTCTGTTAGGCCAGGTCATATCCGAAGGATCGAAATTCAGAAACTCTGAATAGAGGATATGTATAAAATCAGCCCCACCCATAGCTCCGCCGGGATGGCCCGACTGTGCTTTTTCAACCATAGCGGCAGACAAGATCCTGATATTGTCAGCAGCTCTTTTGGAGATTGTATCCATAATTTATAGTGATTATTTTATTTGAATAATTTATGAATGGTAAAACAGGCGCAAAAATACATAGTTTTTTAAAAGTTGAAATATTCTTTGGCATTATTGTAACAAATATTTTGAACCATGGGGCCCAGCAGGGAATCATCAGCCGGTAAAAGGCCTTTTTCCACATCATCTCCTATCAGGTTACACAGGATGCGCCTGAAGTATTCGTGTCGGGGATAAGACATGAAACTTCTGGAGTCGGTGAGCATACCTACGAACCGGCTGAGGAGACCCAGGGACGAGAGGGTATTGAGTTGTTTTTCCATACCTTCTTTTTGATCGAGGAACCACCAGGCAGCGCCAAACTGAATCTTCCCCGGCACACTGCCGTCCTGGAAATTACCTGTCATAGTGGCCACCAGTTCATTGTCGGCCGGATTCAGATTGTAAAGGATAGTCCTGGTCAGTTTTTCACGGCTGGCCAGACGGTCCAGAAAACGACTCATTTTTCTGGCCACCGGAAGATCGTCTATGGAATCAAATCCCGTATCCGCCCCTAGTTTTTTATACATCAGGGTGTTGTTGTTGCGCATAGCTCCGTAATGGTACTGTTGTACCCAGCCCCTCTCGTAGTCCATTTCCGCAAAAGCTGTCAATAGCGCTGTTTTAATCTTTCCTGCTTCTGAAAAAGACACTTTTTTTCCTGTACGGACTTTGCGGAAAATTTTGTCTACTTCCTCTTCCGTGTATTCTTCGGCATAGAACGTGTCTATACCGTGATCAGAGAGACGGCAGCCATGATCGTTGAAAAAATCATGTCTTTTGCGGAGTGCTTCCAGCAGATCCTGGTAGCAGGAGATCTCCGTATCCGCTGCCTCTGCCAGTTTATTGAGATATGCATTGTAAGATTCCGGATTTTCCACTGCCATGGCTTTGTCGGGACGGAAAGCCGGATAAACCTTCACCTCGGGGAAGTCTGCCTGCAGCTTTTCATGATCTTTCAGCGAGTCTGCCGGGTCATCGGTAGTACACACCACCACCACGTTCATTTTTTTCAGAAGGTTCCGGCAGGAATAATCCGGTTGTTGCAGTTTCCTGTTGGCAGTATCCCATATTTTTTTTGCTGTATCCGGGTTGAGCAGGTCCGTGATACCGAAATATCGTTTTAGCTCCAGGTGTGTCCAATGATACAGGGGGTTACGTACGGTGTAAGGCACTGTGCCGGCCCACTTTTCAAACTTCTCCCAGGGGGAAGCCTCCCCGGTGCAGTATCTTTCGTCCACCCCGTTGGTGCGCATAGCCCTCCATTTATAGTGATCTCCTGCCAGCCATATCTCCTGCAGATCCCGAAACCGGTGATCTTCGGCAATGTCCTTTACAGGCAGGTGACAGTGGAAGTCAATGACAGGCTGCGGCTCGGCATAGTCATGATACAAGCGTTCAGCCGTTTTATTCTGTAATAGGAAATTCTCGTCAAGAAATGATTTCATGATCAATGCGTTTTGCTTTAGAGTCACTCCCCCTCCCTACTCCGTGGGGAGAGGGGAGGGGAGA
Source organism: Bacteroidota bacterium (assembly GCA_011374625.1). Taxonomy (GTDB): domain Bacteria; phylum Bacteroidota; class Bacteroidia; order Bacteroidales; family VadinHA17; genus DRPN01. The sequence continues at coordinate 7,308 of DRPN01000157.1, read as the reverse complement.
TGTTTATGCATTATAGGTTGTTGAAGCGGTATCTCCTCCGTGTCCGGTCCAGTTAGTGTGGAAGAACTCACCCCGTGGCCGGTCAATGCGTTCGTAAGTATGAGCGCCGAAATAATCGCGCTGTGCCTGCAGCAGGTTGGCCGGCAGGCGGTCGGTACGATACCCGTCAAAATAGGTGAGGGCAGCAGCCATGGAAGGAACGGGCAGGCCGTTATACAAGGCCACGCTCACCACTTTGCGCCAGCCTGTCTGGGCTCCTTCGACGATGGATTTGAAATAGGGATCCAGGATCAGGTTGGGCAGGTTCGGATTATTGCGGTACGCCTCATAGATTTTGTCGAGAAAAGCGGAACGGATGATACATCCTCCTCTCCACAGCTGAGCAATGCGGCCGAAATCCAGATCCCAGTCATAGGTCCTGGCAGCATCACGCATCAGGGTGTAACCCTGAGCGTAAGAGATGATTTTTGAGGCATACAAGGCCGTGCGCAGCTCTTCGATAAAAGCTTTCTTATCTCCTTCAAAAGCAGGTTGCGGCCCCGATAGTTCTTTGGAGGCAGCACCCCTTTCTTCCTTCTGTGCCGACAGGGCTCTGGCAAACACCGACTCGACAATCAGTGTCAGAGGCACGCCTTCATTGAGGGCGGCAATACCGGTCCATTTGCCGGTGCCTTTCTGTCCGGCAGCATCCAGAATCTTTTCCACCAGCGGCTCTCCGTCCTTATCTTTGAAAGCCATAATATCCGCAGTGATGCTGATAAGATAACTGTCGAGTTCTCCATTGTTCCATTCGGCAAAGACCTCATGCATCTCATCTGCGGTCATGCCCAGCAGTTTCTTCATGATAAAATAGGCTTCCGATATCAACTGCATGTCTCCGTATTCGATGCCGTTGTGTACCATCTTGACGAAATGACCTGCCCCGTTATCGCCTACCCAGTCGGCACAAGGAGTCCCATCTTTCACCTTGGCGCTGATCTTCTGGAATATGTCTTTAACGTGCGGCCAGGCTTTCCTTGATCCGCCCGGCATCAGGGAAGGACCGGCCAGGGCTCCTTCTTCGCCACCAGATACCCCGGTACCGATGTACAAAAGGCCTTTGCTTTCCACATATTTTGTGCGACGGATGGTGTCAGGGAAATGAGAATTACCTCCATCGATGATGATGTCACCCGGGTCCAGAAGAGGGATCAGCTTTTCAATAAAGTCATCCACCGGTTTGCCGGCTTTCACCAGCATCATCACCTTGCGCGGACGCTCCAGTGATTCTACCAACTCCTCCAGGGTGTGGGTCCCGATAAAGTTCTTTCCTTTCCCTCTTCCGTTTATGAAGCGGTCCACTTTCTCAACGGTTCGGTTAAAGACAGCTACGGTGAAACCTTTGTTCTCCATGTTGAGTACCAGGTTCTCACCCATAACGGCAAGGCCAATCAATCCAATATCTGCTTTCTTTTTCATAGTTGATTATTTTATAATGTTAAAACCCAAAGTTTCGAACATTTTGTTTAATATCCGGTTTTCTTTTTTCATATCAATAGAGTAATTATGAAATTCTCTTCTGACAGGATAATTTCCCCGTAAGTATTCAAATTGTCCGGGATTGTTTCTGAGATTTTTATCATCCCTTTCGATGGGATAAGTGTGCAGGATGGCTTTTATCAGTGTTTCCTGCGGGTCTTTCTGATCATTACGGAGGGTTATAACGGGGTTTTCCGGCGGGGGTATATTCTCGGGATACCAGTTGGTTAGTGGCAGGTCGAAAAAGCGGGAAAGAGCCTGCACAGACATGGAAGCGCCGTTGGCTTTGCCATCAGCCGAATACCCGGCAATATGAGGCGTGGCAATGTCGGTAACTTCCATAAGAGACAGATCTATGTCCGGTTCGTGGTTCCATACGTCTAATACCAGTCCTTTCAGGTGTCCCGAGCGCATGGCTTCTCTCAAAACCGCATCTTCCACCACAGGGCCCCGGGAACTGTTAATCAGGATGGCTCCCGGTTTCAGGCGGCTCATAAAAAGCTCGTTTACCATGCCCAGGGTTTTATCTTCACCGGTTTTGTTCAGCGGCACGTGCAGCGTGACAATATCGGCTTCCTGCAAAAGGCGGGTGAGGGAAACAAATACTGCAGACCCTTCTTTTCGCTGACGAGGCGGGTCATTAAGCAGGATGTTCATACCCAGCGCTCCGGCCATGTGTGCAACTTTTGAGCCTACATGTCCCACTCCGATGATGCCCAGGGTAGTATCTTTGAAACGGATGTTCCTGTTGTGTCCCAGCCAGGCCAGAACGGCTGCGATATATTGCATTACCGAGCCGGAGTTGCATCCAGGCGCATTGGTCCAGCGGATCCCTTTTTCTGCCAGATACGCCGTGTCAATGTGATCATAACCGATGGTGGCTGAAGCGATGAACCTGACCGGGGTTCCCTCCAGCAGGTTCCGGTTTATCATAGTGCGGGTGCGGGTGATCAGAGCATCCGCATCCAACAGATCCTTGCGGCAGATATTTGCCCCGGGCAGATAGTTTACTTCCGCATAAGGTTCCAACACCCCCCTTAAAAAAGGGATTTTATCGTCTGCAATGACTTTCATCTTTTTACGTAATATGATTTGACAATGTTCTCCAGGATACGGCTGGTGCGGGCAGCCGATATACCTGTACTCGGGCACAGCCCTTTGCCTTTTCCTTGCAGTTCTTCCACTACGGTTTTGATAAGGTTAAATTGTATATTTTCCGGGTTGTTATAATGATATTCACTGGTACCCGTTCCGGTGACCAGTCTGACTGGAATTGTCTCGAATGTGGAAAAATGAATGGATCCTTTCGATCCGTATATGGTCAGGGTATCGGTCTTGTCTTCCGGGGTGGCGGCAAAATGCCACATGCCCTGGCCCAGCACACCTGTGTCAAAGGTAAAATCAGCCACTACCGTATCTTCCGCTTCATACAGACCGGCCATATTGGTGACTACCGATTGCGTTTTTTTCACGGGACCGAAAAAAAAGTCGAGGATATCGAACTGGTGCGAAGCCAGGTCGTAGAAATAGCCGCCTCCCGATATCTCCGGGATCACGTGCCATGGCGGGTTGTGACGGTCCAGGTCTTCCCGGCGGGGAGGCAATAACAGACGCAGGGATACCAGTCTGGGGGTGCCTATCTTTCCGGTTTCCAGCCATTCCTTGATCTTCAGGAACCCCGGCAGCCGGCGGCGATAGTAGGCTACAAAAAGCGGCATACCGGTTTCTGCCGAGACACGGTTCATTTCCAGACACTCTTCATAGGTGCGGGCCATGGGCTTTTCGACATATACCGGTTTGCCGGCCCGCATGGCTGCAATGGCATATTCTGCGTGCGAGGAAGGAGGAGTGGCAACATAAATGGCATTAACTTCCGGATCATTGATAAGATCCTTAGCTTTGTCATACCAGCGGGGAATCCCGTGACGGCGAACGTAGTCCCGGGCCAGCGCGGCATTGCGACGCATGACGGCAACAAGACGGGAGCCTTCTACCTTGTTAAAGGCAGGCCCACTCTTTTTTTCGGTTACTTTGCCGCAACCAATGATACCCCAGTTGATCTGTTTCATAAAGAGTTGTTTAAAAATTTTTCTTTTTCAGCCCATAGTCCCAGGGCCGGGTTGGAAATAAAAAATATCTCCTCTCCATTAGGAAGGGTGTTGAATCCGTCTTTCAGGGAAGCTGTGTTATATTTTTTTCCCATCTCATCAAGGTTGCCATAACTGAAGCCTGTTTGTTCCACTTCTTCTCTGGTAAGATGTCCGGGACAGTATGTGATGTGAAATCTTCCTTCGGAGGATCCGTGGATAAGGTGGGCGGCAGCAGCCAGATTATTGGCCAGGTCGCGGTTGTTTTCCACATGCTTCAGAGTGATGTCTGTGCCGAAATAACCGTATTTTCGTATCAACCGGTCTATCTCCTTGTCCTCACCGAACTCAAACACTCCGGGAGCCAGAATGATCAGCTCCCCGCCGTCGGCCAGAGCCATGCGTGTGCGGTAGATGGCTTTATTGCCCAGCCAGGTGCTTTTATATTCCAGAGGATCCAGATACACTATCACCTTTTTCAGCGGCTTGTCAAGCAGTTGGATATTTACGCTGGCGGAGAGTTCTGCAGCCCGGTAAAAGACTTCGTCGTCATCACCGATAAAGAGACCACGGGTTACAAGCCGGTCGTTTTCATCCATGCCGATCACAGTCAGTATATACAGAATCGGGGGGAGTTGGTTTCCAAACATTTCGGAAGCTTTGTTCAGTACCGATCTGACCGGGTTGTCAGCCCGTCCCATAATCCTTTCCATGCCGTATACAGCACCTATAAAATGACTTTTATTGATACCTTCATAACCTCCTGTACCCACAAAAATATTTTTGTTGTAGTTGGCCATGCCGATTACTTCGTGGGGCACCACCTGTCCGGGAGAAAGGATCAGGTCGTGGCCACCTTCTTTCAGAAGCCGGTTTACCTGGGCCGGCCAGTCGAATGACAGTTTACCCCGGGTGATCTCACGGATATAATCCCCGGGAACATTGCCCAGGGTGATGACATCCTTACGCCAGTTGTGCTCACGAAACAAGGAAAGCGGGACATCCCCAAACATTGCTTTGATTTGTTCCGGTGTCATAGGCGTGTGAGTGCCCAGTGCCGGGAGAATATCGGTGAGGGCCCGGCCAAAATATTCCAGGGCATAGCGGGTAAGCTCGCCGGCACGCGAATGGAAACGTGTCATATCGGGGGGGATGACCAGTACCTTGTGAAACCTGCCGGCCTTGTCCAAAGCGTTAAAAAGACCTTCCCGGAGATCCCCCGAGCTTAGGACTGTTTTTGTTGAACCGGCTTCAAAATAGATCATAAGTGTAAAAAATTAAAACTAAAAATTTCAGAAAACAACTCCCCTGCCTGATCTTCAGAAAGAGAAATACGTGTCAAACTATCAAACTACATGAGTCTCTCATCGAACCCATGTGGAGTTTGAGGGTTGAGATTTTATTTTTTCCAGTTCGGTTCTTCCGGCAAATATTTATCAAATTCTTTCACCAAAGCTTCCTCATATGCTCCGGCATAGGTGCCTTCAAAGAACCTGTCCAGTGCTTCCTTGTGGAGTCGTTCCCACGATGCTTCTTCATGGCCGGGGTTGACAGGAAAGAAGAGTACCCCGTTAGTGCGGGCAGCTTTCATGTCGCCCGGAGCATCTCCTACCATCAGGATGTGATCATCCGCATATTTTCCTTTGGCGGCCAGTGCCAGATGCTCCGTTTTGGTACCGTATTCCTGGCCGGCGATGATGCGTACGTAGCCTCCGATGCCGTTTTCTTCCCATTCTCTTTCCAGGGCTTCTACCGGTGTTTGTGAGACCACCATGGCATCGGCCTTGTCTTTGATGATCTCCAAAGATTCGCGCACTCCGGTAAAAGGTTTGAGTCCTTTTACCCACATGCCGATCTCTTCATTTACCTTCTCCGACCATTCCAGCACCCGGTGGATCATGGCATCATCGGTGTGTGAGGCATATTCCTTCAGGGCAGGATTTCCCAATTTGGTTTCTTTTCGGGTCCAGGTTTTCAGGGATGAGAAGTCAGGAGCCTCCAGGCCGCGTGCGGCTACCTCGGGACGGTCCGACAGTAAACGTGCAAATTCCAACAGGGCCAGGAAACGGTTGATACCACGGGTACGGGAGTAAAGATTGACAAACTCCCAGGTCTCACGGGCGACTTTCGAAACCGGTAACAACCCGAAATACCGAAGTACATTGGGACAGAAAAACTCTTTCTGCTTTGGCTCCATTGAGTCGAATACACAGCCGTCGGAATCAATGCCAATGAAAAATTCTTTTTCCGGCTTAAGATCTTTCAAGATTTTCTGATAATCCATGGTTTATTTCATTTTTTAGTTTCATGGAGATTTTGCAGATACACGCAGATTTCTCTCTTTTTTCCTGTACTGATCTGCATGATCTGCATTAGTTTTATTGATAAGCTTGTGGTGTATATTTTCTCAGTTTTTGTTGTGCGAAGATGGGTTCAAAGCGTGTAAAACGCTGGATGCCGTTCACCAGCGGTACGGAGGGCCAATCACTGCCGATGAGGGGTCGGACGTATTCGAGGAATGCATCTGTCACATCTCTCCGGTTTGCGGCAATCCACTTTTCAGGGAAGGTACGTTCAGACAGCGCCACTTTTTCCAGCGGCACCTTATCGTAGTGTACGGTGTAGATCGGTCCCGGATACCTCAGGATAGTGGCCATCCAGCCGTTGCCGTCATGAATGGCGATTTCTACAGCCTTTTTCCCCACCTGATAAGCTTCATCCAGGTCTACGGTAGAGGCATAGATGGCAGTATCGCGCTGGTCGGTGCCCATTACCTGACCACGGGCGGCTCCCCGGGCTTTCAGTCCTTTTTCGTTCAGGTAGTTGATGATGGTCTGATAGACTGTTATTTTAGTAGCTCCGAAGTTGGTATGTCCGAACGAGTCTTTCACATCTCCCGGATCTCCGGCATCAAAGCCTTCGCTCACCACCACCAGACAACGGCCGTCTTTTTTAAGCTGGTCGTTGACATTGTCTGCCAGTTCGGGCAGACTGACCCCGGATTCAGCCAGGTATATCTGCAAAGGTGTTTTTCTTTCGGGGTCAGCCAGACGGGCTGCTGCCGGGATATATCCGATCTTGCGGCCCATGGCTTGTAATACCAGCACCGGATCGGCCGGCGAAGAACCCCGGTTTTCCTCTTCTGCATTTTGTACAATGTGACTCCAGTAACGGGCCACACTGCCATACCCGGGCGTATGGTCGATCAGCTTAAATGCACTGTCACCCACGTCATTGTCAATCGTCTTGGGTACGCCTACAGCAATGACATCCAGCCCTTTTTCCCGGCATATCTCGCTGACTTTATAAGCGGTGTGTTGAGAGTCGTTGCCGCCGATGTAAAAGAAGTATCCTACATTATGTGCACGGAACACTTCTACAATACGTTCAAAATCCTTGTCCTGATGCTCTTTCAGTTTATAACGACAGGTGCCGATACTGCCTGCTGCCGGAGTGTTTTTCAGCAAAGCGATTTCTTCTTCTTTCTGGGCCGAGAGATCCAGCAACTCTTCCTTCAACACTCCCTCAATCCCGTGCCATCCGGCATAAAGGGTCCCGAAATGACCGGGATAAGACCTGCAGGCCTCAATGATCCCGCGTAATGAATTGTTGATGACCGGGGAGGGTCCTCCGGACTGTGCAACGATTACGTTTTTTTTCATTTTTGTAAGATCTTTTTAAGTAATTCATTTATGATACAATT
>DRPN01000074.1 GCA_011374625.1 Bacteroidota bacterium | reverse complement strand
GCCGAGCATGATATGGTTGTCCTTTCGGTGGGTGTTTTACCTACTCTCGGTATCTCAGAAGTCTTCGAAAACGAAAAACTGGAACTTGATCCGTTTAATTTTATCAATCAACCCGATATGCTGGCGAGTCCTTCCAAGACCAGTATAGAAGGTGTATTTGTTGCCGGCACAGCTTCCGGCCCGATGGATATCCCGGACTCAATCCTGTCGGGAGGTGCTGCTTCGGCGGAAACAACCAGTTATCTCAGGAGGGAATCATTATGAAGAAAAAAATAGGGGTATATATCTGCCACTGTGGAGGCAACATCTCCGATTATGTAGATGTTGAAAAGGTACGTGAAGCTGTTGAAAATGAGGAGGGCGTTTTTCTGGCCAAAACAACCATGTTTGCCTGTGCCGATTCCAATCAGAAAGAAATGGTTGAAGACATCAGAAAGGAAGCGCTTGACGGAGTGGTAGTGGCTTCCTGTTCTCCTAAATTACATCTTCTTACGTTCAGAGGTGTTGTGGAAAGAGCAGGGATGAACAAATACAATTACGTTCATGCCAACATCCGTGAGCAGGTCTCCTGGGCACATTCTGACAATAAGCCGGGAGCTACGGAAAAGGCTATTCAAATAGTAAAAGCGGCCATTGCCAAGGTGAGGCATGCCGAAGCCCTTGAACCCATAAGGGTGAAATCTACCAAAGCCGTGGCAGTGATCGGTGCAGGGGTGGCCGGTATGCGTGCAGCTATCGAGCTTGCCGAAGCCGGCGCGGAGGTCTATCTTATCGAACGTGAGTTTTTTGTGGGTGGACGTACCGCTCAATGGGATAATCTTTTTATGAGCGAGGAATCCGGTAAAGAATTGGTGACGCGATTATACGATGAAGTGATGAAACACAAGCATGTCACTTTATTCACGGGTGCTGAAGTGGTTGAGAACAAAGGGAGTGTAGGAAATTTTCAAATAAAAGTAAAAATAACGCCCCGGCATTTCAAGTTGCAATGTAATACTGGTGAATTAAAAAAAGCCATTGATGTTTGTCCGGTGGAAGTCCCCGATGAATTTAATTTTAACATTACCACACGAAAGGCTATTTATCATAATTATCCTAGTGAATATCCGCAATTGCCGGCTATTGACATGAAAAACTGTACCCGTTGCGGTAAATGTGAAGAGGTGTGTTCCGGTGTTGATTTTAGTCAAAAAACGGAATATCTGAATCTAAAAGTCGGATCTATTTTGTTGGCTACGGGCTTTGATCCTTATGAACCAAAAAAGGGAGAATTCGGTTTTGGTGAAATTGACAATGTGGTTACTTTACCTCAGTTCAAACGTATTGTTCACTATTGTAATGATAAATTAATATACCTTGGCAAAGAAATAAAACATATTGCCTATATCTATTGCGTAGGAAGCCGGCAGGTTGACGGCGACAATAAATACTGTTCGCGATATTGTTGTACAGCTGCTATCCATGTGGCCATTGATGTTAAGAAAAGATTTAAGAATATTTATAATTATCATTTTAACAGGGGTATAAGAACTTATGGAAAACAGGAAATACTGTACGATGAATCCTCGCGTTTGGGTGATATCTATCTTCAATCGTTTGAGCATGATCCGCCCGTAGTGGAAAAAAGAGGGGATCAGACCTTTGTGAAAATCAAAGATGTGCTCACCACCGACAGGGAAATGGAAGTGGCCGCCGATTTAGTGGTTCTTGTTACCGGCATGGTTCCACGTGAGGATGATTCCATTGGAAATCTTCTGAAAGTGCCCAAAGGAAGGGATAAGTTTTTCAACGAAATCCATATGAAATTACGGCCCGTTGAGACGGTTATCGACGGGGTGACTATTGCCGGGGCAAGCCAGGGACCAAAGAATATTATGGAGTCGATGAATTCGGCGCTGGCCGCTGCCACGAAGTCCTTCTCGCTGGTAGATTCGGGCGAGCTGGCTCTGGAGCCAACTATTGCCAGGGTCAATGAAGAAGCTTGCGAATGGTGTGGGAAATGTGACGAAGCCTGTCCTTACAGTGCCTTTGAAAAGGTTGAAAAAAATGGGAAAACCATTGCCAAAGTGAATGCTGCCGTTTGCAAAGGCTGCGGTATGTGTCTCCCCGTATGTCCTGAAAATGCCCTTGACCTTGTCGGATTATCCGATGAAGATGTTGAGAGTATGATTGATGCTTTGATTCCTAATGCTTAAAAAATTGTCTCATGGAAGTTGAAAGAGGAAAAACAGCAAAATACCTGAAAGAGAAGCACGAAATTCCCAAACAGGTGACAGAGCATCTAAAATATTTCACAAAAACAAAAAAGATGCTGCTTAATGCGCTCAGGGAAGGAGAAAAAACGGTACCTCAGCTTGCGGAAGAACTTGGTCTTCCTGCCCATGAGGTCATGTTTCAACTGATGAGTTTATTGAAATACGGTTTTGTGGAAACCGGTGAGATGGATGATATGGATGAGTATTTTTATTATAAACTAAAAAGCAATGGCAAGAATAAATCCTGAGTTTACCGACGAGTTGAAAAAATATGGGGCCTTTGATGCCAATGCATGTTATAACTGCGGTAACTGTACGGCTGTCTGTTCCCTTGCTACGGAGGAGGAATCGTTTCCGAGAGAAATGGTGAGGTTCAGTGTCCTGGGATTAAAAGAAAATCTGGAAACCTCTTTGAAGCCCTGGTTATGTTACTATTGTGGTGAATGCAGTGAGACATGTCCCCGCGAAGCCAATCCCGGAGAGCTGATGATGTCTCTCCGCCGCTGGCTCATTGGCAGGTACGACTGGACCGGATTGTCCGGGTTGTTTTATAAATCACTGGCAGTTTTTCTTTCCGCTTTTGTGGTGTTGGCGGCTGTGGTTGCGTGGTTCGGTGTCTATGAGAATTTTAATCTTCCTGTCATCATGCATTATGGGCACTATTTTGAAATGGCGGCCATAACCGTTGTCTTTGCCTTCATTTTGCTGCCAAACATTATCCGTATGTGGTGGCTCACAATTTATAAGCCCGGGGTCAGGGTGCCTGTATCTGTCTATTTTACTGCCATTGGAGATCTTATTGTTCATATGTTTACCCAGAAACGTACACTGGGATGCGAGGATAACCAGCTAAGATGGTTCGAACATTTTATCCTCGTTCTTGGTTACCTGAGCCTGTTATTTACTACGGTGGTCCTTGATTGGTTTGCTTCTCAAAGCTTGTTTGTCGTGGTATTAGGATATGTGGAAAGTGCCGTGATTTTTGTGGTTACTTTTGATTTTGTGCGGCGAAGGATTATCAAAGATCAGGAAATCAGTAAACATGCGCATCCCAGTGACTGGTTTTTTGTTATCTGGCTTTTCCTGATGGGGTTATCCGCTTTTTCTGTCCGGTTGTTCATAGATCTGCAAATGCTTGATAATAATGTATGGCTTTATCTGGTTCATCTGATGATCCTGGTGCAATGGGCATTGGTCATTGTTCCGTTCGGGAAGTGGACGCACTTTCTTTACCGTTCCTTTGCCATGTATTTTGAGAAACTGATCGAATACACGCGGTCAACAAAATAAATCCGTCAGGAAATAAAACCCATTTGGCGGCATGTTGCGTGCCGCTATTTTTTTGTTTTTGCGTAATGGTTTATTCTTTTAAAATTCTCTTACAATCTGAGAAATTCTGACAAGCTTTTCCAGTAACGTCTCCAGTAGATTTAGTCTCAGCATATTGGCTCCGTCGGATTTGGCGAGTGCCGGATCTGGATGGGTCTCCAGGAAGATGCCGTCGGCACCGACGGCAATGGCTGCACGCCCGATCGTTTCGATCATATCGGGACGACCCCCTGAGATTCCTTCAGTCTGATTGGGTTGTTGCAGCGAGTGTGTAATATCCACAACCACCGGAAAGCCGATTTTTTTCATCTCAACAATCCCTCTGAAGTCTACAATGAGATCATGGTACCCGAACATGGTTCCACGGTCGGTCAGCATAATGTTCATGTTGCCTGACTGAACGACTTTATCGGCAGCAAATTGCATGGCAGTAGGAGCCATAAACTGACCTTTCTTAATATTGATAACCTTTCCGGTTTTTGCAGCCGCTACCAGTAAGTCGGTTTGGCGACTGAGAAAGGCCGGAATCTGAAGAACATCAACATATTTGGCGGCCAGAGCTGCTTCCGGTACCGAATGAATATCCGTCAAAACAGGGATGTCGAAAGACTGTTTGACTTTTTCCAGGATCTTCAGGGCTTTTTCATCCCCGATCCCTGTGAAAGAGTCAAGCCGCGTACGGTTGGCTTTTTTATAAGAAGCTTTGAAAATAAACGGGATCTTATGTTTATCCGTGATCTCTGTAATCCTTTCAGCTATCAGAAAAACGTTTTTTCTACTTTCTACCACACAGGGCCCGGCGATAAGAAAAAAGTTGCCGGAATCGAGGTGTTTTATTCCTGAGAGATTTTTAAAGATGTTCATGATATTCATTGTTTTATTTCTGACCCTCACACTGTTCCTCCGACCACGGGGGAGGGAGAGAGGAGGTTAAATTAATACTTATAAATATCTCCCCACCATTTTTTCAAGCGTTCGAAGATTTCGTTTTCCCTGATGTTTTTCCCGGGCACATATAGTCGTGTACCTTTTATTTTTTCCGGTAAGTAAAAGTCTTTGACAAAGTTTCCGGGATAGCTGTGGGCGTACTTATAGTCCTTTCCATACCCAAGGTCTTTCATTAGTTTGGTGGGAGCATTCCGGATGTTCAGGGGCACCGGCAGGTCGCCTTCTTTTTTCACCAGTGCCTGGGCATCATTGATAGCCATATAGGCCGAATTGCTTTTTGGCGAAGTGGCCAGGTATATGGTGGCTTCGGAGAGGATGATCCTTGATTCGGGCCATCCGACCTGGTGTACGGCGTCGAAGGCACTTTGAGCCAGCAGCAGAGCATTGGGATTGGCCAGTCCGATATCTTCGGCTGCCAGAATTACCAGTCGCCGGGCAATAAATTCAGGGCTCTCGCCACCTTCCACCATCCGGGCCAGCCAATATACAGCAGCATTGGGATCACTACCCCGCACCGACTTGATAAAAGCGGAGACGATATCATAATGTTGTTCTCCCTGCTTGTCATACAATGCCAGGTTTTTCTGAAGATGTTGCAGTACTTTGTCGTTAGTGATGATGATTTTTTCCCCTTCCGAAAGCTTGTTTTTTTCAGCATCCACCACCAGTTCCAGGGCATTGTAAAGTTTACGGGCATCACCTCCGGAGTATCTTAGCAGCGCCTCATATTCCCTGATCTCTATGTGTAGTTTTTTGAGATACTGGTCTTGAGCAAGCGCCCGGTGAAGAAGGGTGATCAGAGCATTCTTGTCCATAGGTTTCAGAACATATATCTGACACCGGGATAACAGGGGAGAGATAACCTCAAAAGAGGGGTTCTCGGTCGTAGCACCGATCAGCGTGACGGTGCCTTCCTCGACAGCTCCCAATAACGAATCTTGCTGGGATTTGCTGAAGCGGTGGATCTCATCAATGAAAAGAATCGGATTTGGCCGGTCGAAAAACTGTTCCTTTTTGGCTTTTTCGATGGTCACCCTGACATCTTTCACTCCAGAGTGGACGGCGCTCAGACTGTAAAAAGGCCGGTTGAACTGAAGAGAGAATATCCGGGCCAGCGTGGTCTTTCCTATACCCGGAGGCCCCCAAAGGATCATGGAAGGAATTGTACCGGCGTCGATCAGGTTGCGCAGAATAGCATTTTTCCCGACAAGATGATTCTGTCCGACTAACTCGTCGAGGGTTCTGGGACGCATGCGCTCAGCCAAAGGAACATTCAATGCCATAAAAAATCACTTTTTACAAAGATACGGTTATTTTTAGTTTGCCGGGGATAATTTTAAAATCCTGTGAGCAACCAAAATGAATAAAAAAATGTCTTATATTTATAAACCGTATTTTATCATTTAAATTTATATAAAATGGAACGTAATAGTATATTCAGATACGTCTTTATTGTAATATTTACAGGCATTTTGTCCGGATCAGCCGTTTTTTCCCAAATTGATGAATCAATGGATATTTTTGACGGCGGTGTAGAAGACGGACAGGCGATTTTAACAGAATATCTGCGTCCCTGGATGAATGCTTTTAGTGCCGATCTGAGTGCCGGCTGGTATAATACGGCCACAGTCCATAAGCTGGGAGGTGTGGATGTGACGTTTACCGTTAACATAAGTTTTGTGCCTGAGAATGCCAAAACTTTTGACATGTCAAAAATAGGTTTGAAAAACCTGGAACCGGTAGGATCAAGTACCATTGCTCCTACTGTTGCCGGTTGTACGGATGAGGGGCCACTGCTGGAATACAGGGCGGTCAACGCGACGGATACGGTCACTTTGGCTTCCTTCAGATCGCCTGCCGGCACCGGATATGATTTTGTTCCTTCCCCTATGTTGCAGGCTGGCATCGGATTACCTGCCGGTACTGAAATTATCGGCCGGTTACTGATCCCCGTCAAAGTGCCCGAAACTTCTGTAAAAATGGGCTTATGGGGCATAGGTATGAAACATAGTGTCAGCCAGTGGATCCCGGTTTTGAAAAGGTTACCTGTGGGTATGTCGCTTTTCGGGGGATTCACACGCATGAATGTATATGCCGGTTTTCAGCTTGAGCCGGACAGTTATGATAATCTGGAAAATTACAGGCCTGCTGATTTTACCGGGCAGGAGATCAGTGCGATCATCCAGGCTTATACCATTGATCTCATTGTGTCTACAAACCTTCCGGTCATTAATGTATTCGGGGGGATTGGTTATGGCAAAACATCGACAGATATAGATGTGAATGGAAATATTCCCATCCCGGGATTTCATCCTGATATCTCTGTAACATGTCCCACATTTACAGATGAAGACATCCATAAGATACCAGGAATGAAGATCGCCAATCAAAGCGGATTGAGATTTAATGCAGGTATCCGTCTGAAGCTGGCGGCAATAACCCTTCACGGCGATTATACCTGGGCTGATTATTCCATTTACACGGCAGGTATCGGATTGAGTTTCAGATAAACGTTTTTTTATTCTTTTTGACATTTTGTAACCCCTGGTTGCAGAAACTTATTTTTCCGGTCATTGGTTTGTCTTTTTTTCGAAATTTTTTATATCTTTAGTAAAAAATAAACGAAAATGGAAGATAAATTTGTGATTTTTGGAGAACATTTCTATGAAAAGGCTTTGCTTATCAAGTCCATTCTGGAAAGTAAAGGCATTGATGTGTAGCTTTCCAATGTCAATATGATACAGTCTGATGCCTCTGCCGGGGTCAGGATTAAGGTCAGGGAAGAGGACTTTGAAAAGGCATTGGATGTTTACAGACGATTCCTTCTGGATGAAGGAGAATTGACTGAAAAAGAATCAGAAAAAAATGGTTGAGAAAAAATCCGGAATAAAGAAGATTTTGGTTCCTGTTGATTTCAGTGACTATTCCCGGCATGCTGCCCATTTTTCGATGCTCTATGCATCCAGTGTAAATGCGGAGATTCTTTTTCTTCATGCCTATTATGCTCCTGACATGCAAACCATTCCATATGATGAATCTTTTGGTTTTGAAGGTTCCATTACCGATTATCTCAACGATCTGCGGGATACTGCCAGGGAAGAACTCAAAAGTTTTATGGAAAATTTGCGCAAAACTGCCACGGAAAAAAACCTGAAAAAACTTTTGATGGATTATACGGTTGTTAAAGGTCCGTTGGATGATGCAGTTTTTTATACCACCGAATCCTATCAGCCTGACCTGATCGTTATGGGAGCCCGTGGAAAGGATAAAAGAAAAAGTGATCCCATTGGTTCAACCACGACACGGATTATGGAGAAAGCTTCCGTCCCGGTGATTGTAGTACCGGAGGATATGGATCTGAAGGGATTTTTTGACCGGAAAAAAATACTCTATGTTACCGACTATGACGAAGCCGATTGTGAAGCAATATCAAAACTTATAAATCTGATCCGTTCTTTTAATATGGATATTTTTTGCATGCATATTGGCAGTGAGAAAGAAAATTCCAGTGAGAATATTAATAAAATGGAGGGCCTCAGGGAATATTTCAGGAAAGCCTATCCTGATGTAAACATTACGTGTGATGTTATTCTTAAAGAAGATGTGATTGAGGGTATTGATGAATACATGTCAAAAAATCCGGTCAGCGCCATAGCCATGACCGCCCGTAAGCGCAATCTGATAGAAAAGATCTTTTATCCGAGTATTACCCGGAAAATGTTTTTCTATACCACGGTTCCTTTACTGGTATTTCATACTTGATTGACCGGGGTGCCAAAGAAAATGTTTATTCCCGGAATTGCAGATCCAGATAACTTCCCATGACCATATAACAGGTTTTATAGCGCTGTCCGACAGTTTTTTAATTACAAGGCTGGTATTGTTTACAGCGATGATGGTATCCTCATGCTCAACATTTATAGTTGTTACAGCATAGGAGTATTCGTCAGGTATCAGTATCTTTATCGTCGGTTGACTGGCCGTGGCACGGTATCGGATATCATTGTTTTCCGGTTTACCCTGATACACTGCAATGGGGATACTCTGGTGTTCCTCGTTGAAAGTCAGATTGTATCAGGATGCATGTGGAATAAATGCGTTAATTAAATCCCGTATAAAAAGTCTTTTTCGTATCTTTTTCTGAAAGTATGCATCCGCATGGTTCTGAAGCCAAAACAGAAACATGGCAAGAAGCAAAAAAAGTGCTTCATAAATTAAAAAACATAATGACTTACATTGTGCGTCTTAGTATTTCAAAATCAATGTTTACCGATTATCGTTCTAAAGGGGTATGTTCCCGTGCTTTTTGGGAGGATTGGAGAGTGTTTTGTTTTCTGTCATTTCCAGGGCCCGGATAAGTTTTTTACGGGTTTCCATCGGATAAATGATTTCATCAATATACCCCAACTCAGCAGCCTTGAAGGGATTGGCAAATTTTACTTTGTATTCGTCAACGATTTTTGCTTTTTCTTCCTCATTGTTAATTTTATTTCTATATAGGATATTAACGGCACCGTCGGGTCCCATAACAGCGATTTCAGCTGTGGGGAAAGCATAGTTAATATCGGCGCCGATATGTTTTGAAGACATCACACAATAAGCTCCGCCATAAGCTTTACGGGTGATCACTGTAATTTTGGGTACTGTAGCTTCCGAAAAAGCATACAGCAATTTGGCGCCATGTTTGATAATGCCCCCGAATTCCTGTAATGTTCCCGGCAGGAACCCGGGCACATCTTCGAAAGTGATCAGGGGGATATTAAATGCATCGCAGAAGCGTACGAACCGGGCTCCTTTTATCGAAGCGTCAATATCCAGCACCCCGGCCAGATGATTGGGCTGGTTGGCGACCACGCCTACGGGTTTTCCATTCAGCCGCATAAAACCGATTACGATATTCATGGCATAATGTGGCATCACTTCAAAAAAGTTATGGTCGTCGGCCACCGAGACAATCAGTTTTTTGATATCATAAGGTTTGTTGGCGTCGGCAGGTACCAGATCGTGCAATTCGGGATCTTCACGTTCGGGATCATCCGTAACCGTTTTTACAGGCGGGTCTTCCATATTGTTGGAAGGGATAAAACCAAGCAATTCACGGATCATCATGAGCACCTGCTCTTCATCTTCCCCGACAAAGTGAGCTACGCCGCTTTTTGAATTATGGGTCATAGCCCCTCCCAGTTCTTCCTTACTGACCACTTCGTGAGTAACTGTTTTTATCACATCCGGTCCGGTCACAAACATATAACTGGAATGATTGGCCATGAAGATGAAGTCTGTCAATGCCGGCGAATAAACGGCGCCTCCCGCACACGGCCCAAGAATAGCAGAAATCTGGGGAACAACTCCCGAGGCCATTACATTGCGGTAAAAAATATCTGCATATCCTCCCAGGCTCTGGACACCTTCCTGAATACGGGCACCCCCCGAATCATTCAGACCAATAACCGGGGCCCCCATTTTCATGGCCAGGTCTATCACCTTGATGATCTTGTTGGCATTGGTACGGGATAAAGATCCTCCGAAAACAGTGAAGTCCTGTGAAAAGACATAGACCAGCCTTCCGTCAATTTTTCCATATCCGGTAACAACACCATCTCCGGGTATTTTTTTCTTATCCATATCAAAATCTGTACAACGGTGCACAACCAGTTTGTCAATTTCATTGAATGTTCCCGGGTCCAGTAAAATATCAAGACGCTCACGAGCCGTTAGTTTTCCGGTTTCGTGTTGCTTTTTGATTCGATCTTCCCCTCCACCAAGTTCAGCTTGTTTCTTTTTTTCTTCGATAAGTCTGAATTTTTCGTCCAGTGTAAGCATAGGGTTGGTTTTTGAATGATGGTTTGGTTACGAATACGAAAGTAATTACAGGGGTTATTCGAAGGTGATCAGCGGTTGGTTTCCTTCGATTGTATCCCCTTCCTTGATTAGCACATCCTTGACTTTTGCATCCCGGGGAGCATGATATTCACTTTCCATTTTCATGGCAGAGATGACAATGAGGGTTTGTCCTTCTTTCACTTCTTCTCCTTTTTCAACGAGAACCTTTACGACCTTGCCGGGCATAGGTGAAGAGATTTCGTGCATGCCGTTTTCCGGTTTTCCTTTGTTACGGTTGCGTTGAAAACGTACATCCGCATCAATGATCTGAACATCCCAGTTACGGCCATCCAGTTGTACGGTATATTTATTCCTTCCCTTTCCTTCCGATATCTGCATTTCAAGAGATTTGCCTTCGTGCAATAATGAATAAACTCCCGGTTCTACCTTCCGGATGTCCAGCTCATATATTTTACCGTTGATAGACGCTTTGACGGTGTCCTGGCCCTGTTCAATTACCTTGACCTGCAGGGTTCGGCCTTTCAGTTCTATTTCATAAGACGTCATAGGTTCCTTATTTGATTATAAGCGTGTCACGGCTTTTTTCCTGCCAAATTCTTTCCACATACTCTGTTTTTTACCCATCCCGTTGGATGGAGCTGTTTTTGTTTTTTTATCCTCAAGGTACTCCAGTAAAGCGGTTATGGCTGCCAGTTCTTCTATTTCCCGATTGTTTTCGGACGAATCTTCCGGGAACAATTCTTTTTGATGGGTATCAATGAAATGGGTATTGTACTTTCCTTCCCGGAAATCACGATTCTTCATGATTCTTTTCAGGAAGGGAATAGATGTTTTCACACCTATGATTTGATACTCGTCCAAAGCGCGTATCATACGTTGGATGGCTTCTTCTCGGGAAGCTCCGTAAGTGACCAGTTTTGAAATCATAGGGTCATAGTGGATAGGGATATCAAAACCTTCATAGACATATCCGTCGACGCGAACCCCCGGACCGTTGGGTTCGCGTAGTTTAATCACTTTCCCGGGGGAGGGCATGAAATTATTGTCCGGATCTTCGGCGTAAATCCTACATTCCACTGAATGGCCCCGTTGTCTGATTTGTTTCTGTGTGATGGCAAGGCGGTCTCCCTGAGCTACATGGATCTGTTCTTTAACCAGATCAATGCCAATCACCTGTTCGGTGACCGGGTGTTCCACCTGCAGTCTGGTATTCATTTCCAGAAAAAAGTAATTTCCCTTGTCATCCACCAGGAACTCGACCGTTCCGGCTCCTTCATAATGCACTGACCTGGCTGCTGCAATGGCTTTTTCGCCCATTTCCTTTCGTAATTCCGGGGTCATCAATACCGACGGGGTTTCTTCGATCACTTTCTGATGTCGACGCTGAACGGAACATTCTCTTTCGCACAGGTGGATGTAATTGCCATGCTGGTCCCCCAGGATCTGGAATTCGATATGGTGGGGCGATTCGATATACCTCTCTATATATACGGCATCATTGCCAAATGATGCTTCTGCTTCCGAACGGGCTGCTCTGAGAAAAGGCATCAGTTCTTCCATTGTATGAACCAGGCGCATGCCTTTCCCGCCGCCGCCGGCAGAAGCTTTTAACATAATGGGTAAACCCACTTCGTTTACAATCTTGCGTGCATCGGTTTCATCTAAGACGACTCGTTCGGTTCCGGGGACCACAGGGACTCCGGCAGCGACCATGACTTTACGGGCGGTGATCTTGTCGCCCATGGTGCGAATGGCTTCAGCGGTGGGCCCTATAAAAATAAAACCGGCTGCTTTTACTTTTTCAGCAAACTCAGCATTCTCTGATAAAAAACCATAACCGGGATGGATTGCATCAGACCCCGACCGACGGGCTATCTCCAGGATTTTGTCCATATTCAGATAACTTTCTGCTGACGGTGAAGGTCCAATGTGATAAGCTTCGTCAGCCAACCGTACATGCATGGCATGACGATCGATATCAGAATAAACAGAAACAGTCTGAATTTGCAACTCCCGACAGGATCTGATAATGCGTAAAGCTATCTCACCCCGATTCGCAATCAGAATTTTTTTAATCATGATGTTACCGTAAGGTTTGACCCGGTAAATATACGATTTTTTGTAAAAACAAAACAATTTTTAAAATAAGGTTTGTTACACGTATTCAAACAGATATCATTCAGCTTTAGGATTTCTCTACGTATAGTTTTAAGTTATTAACAATTGTTAACAACTTAAGTTCGTAATTTGTGTATTAGAAAACCATAAATAATTTGTACGGGATAGGTGCTTGTAATATATTTGCTAAACCAAGTGAGAGATAAAAGGCTGGTTCGAGAAGCTTCGGGTTTGAAAGGGAAGCTTCGAAAGAAGCGCACCGGAAGGGCCCCACTCGAAAAAGCCACTCACAGGTCGGTCGGCAGACCGTGGACCTGCTCCTCGAGAGCAAGGAGAACCGGAAAGAAACCCGAAAGGGAAGAAAGCCGGGAAACCGGTCCAAGGAAAACCGACAAGAGGTGAAGTTCTTTGGAGAGTGTGCTTCGAAAGGGGGAAACGGGAAAGAGATGCCGGCAACGGCAGATCCGACGCGGGTTCCACTTCATAACGTCGGGTTAGCAATAACCGGGTGCTATGAAGCCCTTTAAAGAACCGGGGCAGAGAATATAAGGTCTGAAAAGGACCGAAAGTTCAAAGCCCGGAAGCCGAGTGATCCTAACGAAAGAAGGGATTGCAGAGCGGAAGCCATAATAACTGTAGCTTGGCCCGTTCGCACGGAACTACGGATTCGTCAACGGGAAAATGGGAAGTGTTCTTCACCGAATTCTTCCCATTTTTGTTTTTAAATAAAATTTGCTGCTATATGTTTTTTACGGTTTTGGTCGATATGTCCGGGGAAGAGTGGTGAAAATGTCATGACGTGCCTTTTCTGGAAGAGAATATCTGGTTTTTGAACCTGGCGATTTTTTTTTCATTTTTACTCATCGTTAACAGGGGAGGATAAGTCTTACTCATCCTGGGCAACAAAATAATAAGTGATTGTTCCTTTTTGTTTATCCGGAGCATCCGGATCAATGTCAAAACGGCTAAAACGGGCTGCGCGTAAAGCTGATTCATACAGACACGGATTATTATCCGACTTGTCGGAGTCAATGGACGCCTCAATGACCTTCCCGTTTTGGTTGACAACAACATTTACGATCACGACACCTGAACCTTCGCACTTGTATATCGGGATAACCAGATTGCGGGCAATGCGACCTGCAAGGTTGTATTTTACCCGGGTTGGTCCGGAATAATGACTGGCCATAATTTCCGACTGGGTCAGCGAATCGCCCGGTTGTGTTTCTTCTTTTACACGAAGCTTGTTTCGCAGAGCCTGTTCTATTTCCGCCTCCTCCTTCTTCTGTTCATCAATGTAGTTATCCTGAGTTAATTGTCCCTGCCGGATCATTTCTTCCTTTACCTGGTCAATATATTTGTTGATGTCAAAATCTTCCTTTTCCTTCATGGCTTCATTCACCGGTATATCATGAATCCATTTTTTAAGCTGTTCGTCAGGGACAAGCGGTTGCTCCTTTTCTTTATTTACTTGTTCTTCCGGCGTTGGTTCCTGTTCAAAAGTGATAAGTATAGGCTGTTTTTCAGGTTCTTGCAAGGCAGATAGCTTAAATATCATAAAAAAAATGGCCAGCAACAGGTGAACAATAATTGTCCCCAACACCCCGTAAATATGCTTGAAAAACCACTTCATCAGGGCTTCGTATTGTCTTTTACCGGATTCAATGATATTATCGTATCGTTCGCTGATCAAAAGTCTGTTTATTTAATCGTGCGAAATTAATAATTATTATGCCGGAAAAATAATATTATACGGATTCCTTATCTTCGCTGTTGAAACAGACGGGTCTTACAGCTAAATTCAGAAAGATTATGGCTGAACATATTGTGATATACCAGATTCTGATTCTGGCCATCTTGATCGCAGTCGGCTTCCTGGCTGTTCGTACCGGACTGATATCCATGAATATAAAGGAAGGATTATCTCAACTGGTCTTTAAGCTCACCCTGCCTCTTTTGATATTTACTAAAATTTCCGTACTGCGTTTCGATAAAGGTCTTTTGTTAAACAGTTTGTGGTATTTCCTGCTGGTTTATCTGGCTATGTTGTTGATGTTGACAATTGCTTATATTTCAGTCCGCTTGTTTCGGTTTAAAGGGGGTGAAACAAGGGTTTTTATGGCCCACAGCTTGTTCGGGAATATTGTTTTTCTTGGATTTCCGTTAATGGATGCTTTGTTTCCGGGTGGAAAAGGAATTCTTTATGCTACACTTTATCACTTGGTGTCCAGTACATTGCTATGGACACTGGGTGTTTATTTGCTGAGTCGGGGAGAGCGTCTTTCCTGGCGGGAGTCTTTGAGAAAATTATGGAATCCAAATACCTTAGCTTTCCTGACAGGATTGTTTTTTGCTTTTTTTCATATTGATCTGCCGGAGATTTTTATGGATACTTTCGGAAAACTCGGGAGTACTACCATATATCTGTCTATGATCTATATTGGTATCCTTTTGTCGGTGCTTACACCACGCGATTTTTTAAGGTACCCCAAAGTAATTTTACTGTCTTTTAACAAGTTGTTACTGGTTCCCGTGTTTTTGATGCTGATTGTCATGACCCTGGTGCATTTCTTTCACATACCATTGACAAAGACGGCTTTTTCTGTACTGGTACTGGAAACAGCTATGCCGTGTATGGCTAATGTCGTGATTCTTGCCAAAGAATTCGGTAGCGATGATATGCTGGCCATGAAGAATGTTTTTGTGACTACGTTGTTGAGCATATTTACCCTGCCGCTTGTTTTGTGGGTGCTTCAAACCTTTTATTGAGAACGGAAAGAATAATTGGCCATACAGTAGTCATACAATAGTCATTCAGTAGTCATTCAGTGGTCATTCAGTGGTCATTCAGTAGTCATTCAGTAGTCATTCAGTAGTTATTCAGTAGTCATTCAGTAGTCATTCAGTAGTTATGCAGTAGTCATACAGTAGTCATACAGTAGTCATAAAGTAGTTATTCGGTAGTTATGCAGTAGTCATTCAGTGGTTATTCAGTGGTAGTGCATATATTGTAGCTATTGTATGACGCGAGCGACAGCGAGCGTATGACCATTGTATGACAGCGAACGTAGTGAGCGTATGACCATCGTCTCCTGCCATCCTGAAAGTGTAGGGTTGTGAAATGAAATTTATTCTCTGACGCTCATGAAATTTCGTTCCCTGTTCGTATTTTTTTAAAAAATCTTACGGATATTCTGTCTCCCTGAGAAAAAATTTATGTAGGTTTGAAATGAATTTTTAAAGATTTATTAAATTCTTGATTATGTATACATTAATAGATGGAAAAGCTACGGCGGCGGAGATGCGCCGGGAAATAAAAGAAGAAGTGGACCGGATACGGCTGAATCATAAAAAGATTCCTCATCTGGCAGCCGTTCTGGTGGGACATGACGGTGCCAGTGAGACTTATGTGGCAGCCAAAGAAAGAGCATGTAAAGAAGTTGGATTTGAATCTACCGTAATCCGTTTTGAAGATACCATTACGGAAGAACAACTACTGGAAAAGGTTAGGGAGGTCAATGATGATCCTTCCGTAGACGGACTGATTGTTCAGTTGCCACTGCCCCGGCATATTGATGAACAAAAGGTTATCGAGACCATTGTCCCGGAGAAGGATGTGGACGGTTTCCATCCGGTAAATGTCGGTCGTATGGTGATTGGACTTCCTTCTTATACTTCTGCCACGCCAGCCGGTATCCTTGAATTGATCAAAAGATATCATATTGAGACGGAAGGAAAACATTGTGTTGTGATAGGCCGCAGCAATATCGTCGGGAAGCCGATGAGCATTCTCCTGGCACGAAAAGATTATCCCGGCAACTGTACGGTTACGGTTTGTCATAGTCGTACCCGCGATATAAAAGAAATCACTCTGCAGGCTGATATTATTGTGGCTGCTCTGGGGGAAGCCCGTTTTCTTACCGGAGATATGGTGAAAGAAGGAGCCGTAATCATCGATGTGGGCACTACAAGGTTGCCTTCGGATAAAACCAAATCGGGTTGGAAGTTATGGGGAGATGTCGATTTTGAGACGGTTGCACCCAAAAGCAGTTTTATTACTCCTGTGCCGGGAGGCGTTGGTCCGATGACTATTGTATCTTTGTTGAAAAATACTTTACTGGCTGCAAGAAAGGAGATTTACCGGGAACTGTAAGAATACTAAGAGTAAGAATAAATATTTTAAATCATTGGAACGGAAATATTATAATTTTCCACTGAAAAAATATTGATTTTATAGGCCAGAGGTCCCGAAAAACTGCCTGGAGGGATCTCTTTATGAGAACCTGTATATAAAATTTTTCATGTTATCTGTGTATATTTGCGTGAAAAAATTTATGTAGGTTTGTACCAGAGTATAAATGTGGATTATGTATGAAAGAAAAGTCTGAGGATTTTTTGTGGAACGAAAGGGGGAATAATCTTGTCCGGCGTTTTGAGAAGATGCGAAAAGAAGGTACTTTTCGATTTATGGATGTGTCTGATTATGAAGAGGTCATTAATACTTATATGGATAAAGGGCAGTTGGAAAAAGCCGGGCAGACAATCAAACTGGCCTTGCACCAGCATCCGGGGGCACTCACAATCCGTCTGAGAAAAGCAGACCTGTTGGTTTCTCTGGAAAAATATGAAAAGGCTCTTGAACTGTTAAACCTGCTCGCTCATTTGGATTCTCAGAATTACGAAGTCTTTCTTCTCAGAGGACTTGCGCTTATACATTTGGGACGAAAAAACGAAGCGATCCGTGATTTTGATACATCGCTCAGCCTGGGTGATGAAATGTCTGGAGATATTGCTTATCAGATTGGCAATGAACTCGAAATAGCCGGAATGTATGAGGAAGCCCTCATTTATATGATCAAAGCCTATGAGGAAAATCCGGATGATGTGTTGGTGTTGTTAGATATGGGTCTTATTTATCAACAACTGGGAATGAATGATGATGCCCTCAGGGTCTATCGAGATTTTTTGGAAGAAGAACCTTTTGATGTAACTGCATGGGGAAATCTGGGACGTTTGTATCTCAGGATGGAAAGGTATGAGGAGGCGCTGGAGGCATTTGAATATCTTCTCGCCATACAGGATAATAATCCGGAGGGGTTGTTTTATAAAGGCAGGACACTGATGCAAATGGAGCGTTTTCGGGAAGCGGAAGAAGAATTCCGGATTTATGTTTCGCAATCACCTCATGATGTGGAAGGGATGATCAATCTGGGTATCTGTTACCGGCAGACCGGCGAATATGGCCGGGCACTCAGCTGGTACAAAATGGCTGTCGAAGAAAGCCCTGACAACCCGTTGCCGTACTTTCTGATTGCCAAAGTATACAGCTTGCGGAATAAGTGGGAAGATGCTGAGATATATTGCCGGAAAGCCCTGGACCGTGATCATGAAGACGATGAATTCTGGTATTTGTTGTATCATATTTATAAACATACCGGAACACTACGCAAACAGATAGAGGTGATGGATACCCTGACGGCATTGGTCCCGGACAATGCTTCTTACTGGCTGGAATACCTGTTGTTGTTGTATGACCTTCCGGGAAAAAGAGAATTCGAAGGGACCCTGAAAAGAGCCCTTAAACATCTACCGAGTGCGGCAGAGTTGTATTATCTGCAAGGAATTGTCCGTTTTCAGGAGGGAAAATATGCGGAAGGAGAAGAAAATTTTCTCCGCGCCTGGTCCTACGATCCGGGGAAGATTGACTGGTTTCTGGAAAAATTTCCTCATATCTTGCAGATCCCTGAGGCTCAGGAATGTATACAACAATTAAAAATAAAATAACATGAATTATCAACTTTCCCATCTGCCCGGACGTACTGTAAAACCTCGTGAGAGCGGCCTGACAATGGTAATGGATAAAGGGTTATCATTGCGTGAGGCAGAAAATGTGGTGCAAGCATCGGGCGATTATATCGATCTGCTTAAACTGGGTTTCGGAACTTCACTGATCACTCCCAATCTGAAAGAAAAACTTAAAATTTACAGGGATGCGGGTTTTAAGGTTTACTTCGGAGGAACCATGTTCGAGGCTTTTGTGATCCGAGGAGCTTTTGATGAATACCGGAAATATCTGGATCTCTTTGACATGGAATATGCAGAAGTATCGGATGGTTCCATCATTTTGCCTCATGATAAAAAACTGGAATACATCAGCAAGCTTTCCGAACAAGTGACTGTTTTGTCAGAGGTCGGAGCCAAGACTTCTGATATCCCCATCCCGGATTCGGTATGGGTCGGTTATATGAAATCCGAGCTGGATGCAGGTTCCTGGAAAGTGATCGGGGAAGCACGCGAGAGCGGGACCATCGGTTTGTATCATAAAGACGGTTCCGCCAACCGGAGCCTGATAGATGATATCATACAACACGTTGATATCAATGATGTGATCTGGGAAGCACCCAACAAAGGTCAACAGGCCTGGTTTATAAAACTGCTCGGCGCAAATGTGAATGTGGGAAATATTGCTCCCAATGAGGTGATATCTCTTGAAGCATTGCGGCTGGGTTTGCGGGGGGATACTTTCTATCGTTTTCTGCCCGAAGATATGGGTCTGAAGTAATCGGTTTCATTAATCATTTCTTACTTTTGTTTCCTGCCCCGGCAGGAGAACAGGCAAAAAATACTTAACCAAAAAGAAAAGTCGTGACATGGCATGAATCTATTGTTTTATTTTTAAAAGGTGTTGCCATGGGTATTGGCAATATTATACCTGGGGTTTCGGGGGGCACCATTGCTCTGATCACCGGGATCTATGAACGCTTCATTCATGCTTTCCGCTCTTTTGATGTGAAGTCAGTCCGGCTTCTGCTGAAAGGAGACATAAAGGTTTTTTTGAAATATACTGATTTTTGGTTCCTGACAGTGGTTTTTATGGGGGTACTTGTCAGCATTATCGTTCTGGCTAAAATTCTGGGTTATACATTTAAATATTATCCGGTCTGTACATGGGCATACTTTTTTGGACTCATCCTGGCATCCGTCTATTTTGTGGGAAAAACAGTGGAAAGATGGAATGTTTCTGCTGTTATTTCTATGATCACGGGGGTGTTGATTGCAGTGGGCATCTCTTTGTTTTCTCCTGCTACTCCCAATGATAATCCCTGGTATCTTTTGCTTTGTGGGATTGTGGCGGTGTGCAGTATGATGTTGCCCGGGCTTTCCGGATCGTTTGTGCTGATACTGATGGGTAATTATGAACTGATTTTTGTGGGTGCGGTCAACAATCTTGAATGGAAGATCCTGATTCCGGTGGCAGTAGGGACCCTGATCGGATTGATCGGTTTTTCCCGTTTTCTTTCCTGGATCCTGAAAAATTACCGGAATGTTACCATTGCTTTACTCACAGGTTTTGTCTTCGGTTCATTAAATTTATTGTGGCCCTGGCAAACGTCCGTGTACAATGAGACGGGAACGCGTATTATTGCTTACAAGAAATTTATTCCGGAACACCTGGATGCAGAGGTGCGTTGGTCTCTGCTGGTCATGCTGGCCGGGGTGATAACCATTGTCCTGTTGGAAGTGTTTGCTGCCAAGAAAGAAAAAGCCTGAGATCATGCGGAAATTCGGACTCATCGGATATCCTTTGTCCCATTCGTTCTCAAAGAGTTACTTTACAGATAAGTTTTCCAGGGAAGGAATAAAGGATGTGGTTTATGAGAATTATCCTCTGGAAAGTATCCGGGAATTACCGGAGCTAATACGCTCGGTGCCGGATCTGGAAGGTCTGAATGTTACCATCCCGTACAAGGAAAAAGTAATTCCTTTTCTTAATGATCTGGCCGGGGAGGCGAAAGTCATCAATGCCGTGAATACCATTAAGATTATCAGGACTGACGGAATCAGGCTTACGGGATACAATACGGATGTTTGGGGTTTTGAGACCTCCTTACGGCCTCTGCTGAAACCCTGGCACACTTTTGCCCTGATCCTGGGGACAGGCGGTGCAGCCAAAGCAATAGAATATGTTTTGAAAAAACTGGATATTGAAGTCTGGTTTGTCTCACGACACCCCAGGGGGAACAGAGCTATACGGTATGACGAATTGACTGGCCTGATGCTGCAACGGATCAAGCTTATTATCAATACTACCCCACTCGGGATGTATCCGGATACAGATACTTGCCCTGATATCCCCTACCGTTTTTTGACTTCCGACCATCTTTTGTATGATCTGGTTTATAATCCGGAAGAGACCTTGTTTATGAAACTGGGAAAAGAGAGGAAAGCCACGGTGGTAAATGGTCTGCAAATGCTGGAACAACAGGCTGAAAAAGCCTGGGAGATATGGAATGATGAATAATAACGAACAGGATTTACGATTAGTAAATACCAAACAAGGATATGCGATGTAGAAAGGAGAGTAGTGTGCTTGATTTTGGGAATTACGAGGAGTTTTTTTAATAAAGATACCGGGATATGTTTTTTTTGAAGAACAGGGAAGAGCGTGAGATCAGGACGTTGAAAACCATGATCCGGATGTATTGCAAAGCAAAGCACCATCCGGAGGGATATTTGTGTGATTCCTGTGCGGAGGTGTTATCCTATGCTGCCATGAAATATCACCGTTGTATGTTTGGCAAAAACAAACCTGTTTGTTCCGTATGTCCTGTGCATTGTTACAACCATGTGATGCGGAAACGCATACGGGAGATTATGCGTTTTTCCGGACCGCGTATGATATTCAACCATCCGGTTATGGCTATAGAACATCTCCTTGTTCAACGTTGGTCGAAAAAAAACATGCCCCTGTTTTTGAAGAGGGTGAGGGGGAAACAGAAACGGAATAGCAATCTTAAAAGTGCTTGAACCCGCTTATTGTTTTCCCCATTTACGCAACAGGTATTCAGACAACCGGATGTTGTATTTCAATGTTGATTCTTGTTGGTTTTGCCAAATTTTCCTAACCTCCGGCTCACAGACTTTTCCTGCCTCTCCTAAAGCATCGAGCGCGTTCATGGTAGCCAGACGGAGATATTCATCCGGATTCTTCAGAGTCCTCTTCAGCACTGCGAGGGCATGTTTCTGGTCGTGTCCTGATACAATCAGCGCTTCTGCAGCCAGTATACGGATATTGCCGAAAGGATCATCCAGGGATTTTTCCAGCGCTTTGATAACTACTGCAGGTTTCCGAGGCAACATGTATAATCCGTTTACACTCCAATACCTGATTACCGGATCTTTGTCTCCGGCATTTTTCAGGAAAAAATCCTGGTTGTTCTGATCCCGGTCAATGGCTTTGTTGGCCAGATCCAGAATCTTTTTTACAGGATAGGCGGGAGAATGGGTATATTGCCAAATGGTGGAATCCCCTCCCAGTTGCATCATCATGTCCTCGGGGATCAATCCTGCATCACGGGTCTTTATCATCCAATCGTTACACACCTTTCGGTATAATGCCAGTGTATCCTTGTAAGCCGGGTCCTGGGCCAGATTATGTACTTCCCATGGGTCTGTGCTGATAT
>DRPN01000069.1 GCA_011374625.1 Bacteroidota bacterium | reverse complement strand
TTCAACTCATCAACTCTTCAACGACAAAGTTAATTTTTTATTTTACTTTTAAAACCTGATTTTCAGGGTTTGTCCCGGAAGATCAGGGTTAAAAAAAACAAATCCCATACGAAAGATGTCTATGGTGAGGCTTACGGCTGAGTGCTGCCGGATGGTGTTCCAGGCACGTAACATCCCCTGAGACCAGTGTATGTCGTCAATAACCAGAATACTTTTGTCTGACAAATGGGGCAAGAGGGTTTCGAAATATTCCAAAGTGGCTTTTTCCTCGTGATGACCGTCCAGGAAAACAAAGCCGGCATGATCTGCCCGGGCGAAAACCTGTGGAAACATCTTCCTGAATGATCCGGTGAGCAGAGTGATGTTTGGAATGTTATTTTGTGTGAATAATTTTTCTGCCATGGCTGCGCTGGAAGGATCTCCTTCGATGGTATAAACCTTTCCTTCCGGGTTTCCCAAAGCCAGGGCCATAGTTCCAAGTCCCAGAGAAGTACCGGCTTCCAGCATAACGGCAGGTTTGTTAAAGCTGACCATCCTGTAAAGGAGATGGTGATATTTTGGTTTTCCCGAAGAAAGCCGGACGATATTACGAACTTTACGGGTATTTGATTTGTTTTGTTTCTTGGATCCCGCTCCCATGTCCAACATCCTGATTTTTTCTTTTGATTTCAGATATTCCTTTCGGGCATTGTGCATTAAACCATAGGCGTCATATTTTGTACGGTCGTTAAAAACTTCTCTTATCAGTTGACGGGCAAAAGGATTATGAAGTCCCCGGCCTCTGCGGTGAGAGGAAAACAGATAATAGGACAGAGCCGGTTTGAAAAGCATCATAGGATATTTCTTACAAAGATAAAACTAAAGTTCCGGTAATAATTTCCCACGGTCGGCTATTGCAATTTTTTTCTGAGGAGATGTATATGAAGAATAATGTATTATTTTTATAAATTCTAAAGAAAATCTCTTTGTGGTGAGTTAATTTAAGGAATAGGTACCGGATCATTTGCATATATGGAAAAAATATTACAGTCGGATATCAAATATCTGCAGGGTGTGGGGCCCGGGAGAGCTGATCTTTTGAAAAAAGAACTGGGTATTACCACTTTCTTTGATCTGCTGTATTATTTTCCGTATAAATATATAGACCGTACCCGTTTTTACAGGATAAGTGAGATATCTGGTGATCTTCCGTATATTCAGCTGCGGGGTAGAATTGAAGGATATCAGATAATCGGAACGCCAAGAAAAAAAAGACTGATTGCCCGTTTCTCGGATGATACGGGTACTATCGAGCTGGTTTGGTTCCGGGGGCTCTCCTGGGTGACATCTTCTTATCCTCCGGGAAAAGAATACATTGTCTTCGGAAAACCCACCCGCTTTGGCAGTAGTATCAACCTGGTACATCCCGAGGTGGAAGAGGCAGCTAAAACGGAGAAACAAATCAATGTGGCCATGCAGGCTCATTACAGTACGACCGAAAAATTGAAAAACCAGTTCCTTACCTCTCGTGTGATCCATAAGTTACAGGCAACTTTATTGAAGCAAACCGCCGGAAAACTGGAAGAAATCCTGCCACTGCCGTTGCTTAAAGAAAAAGGCCTGATATCAAGGGAGGATGCACTGTTAAATATTCATTATCCCAAAGATGCTGTCATGCTGGAGAAAGCCCGTCTGCGGATGAAATTCGAAGAGCTCTTTTTTATTCAGCTTAACCTGCTAATGCGGAAAGTGAACCGGATCAAGCATGTGCAGGGATACCTGTTTGAAAAAGTCGGGGAGTTTTTCAATCGTTTTTATTATGATAAACTGCATTTTGAGTTGACAGAGGCACAAAAAAGGGTGATGAAGGAGATTCGCCATGATCTGGGTTCCGGCCGGCAGATGAATCGTTTGTTGCAGGGAGATGTGGGTAGCGGAAAGACGTTGGTAGCTCTGATGACCATGCTGATTGCTGCTGACAATGGATACCAGAGCGCGCTGATGGCTCCTACGGAAATCTTGGCACAACAGCATTACAATACCATCAGTAATTGGCTGGAGGGTACCGGGGTGCAAGTTGGTTTGCTGACAGGATCTTCCAAGAAATCAGAGAGGAAAATATTGCACGATCAACTGCGCAGCGGAGAGATGCATATCCTGGTCGGGACCCATGCCCTGATTGAGGATGAGGTACAGTTTCATAAACTGGGGATGGTGGTCATTGATGAGCAACACCGTTTTGGGGTTGCCCAGCGGGCCCGTTTGTGGGAAAAGAGCGATTTGTTCCCTCATGTGCTGGTGATGACGGCTACACCCATCCCGAGAACCCTGGCAATGACTCTGTATGGTGACTTGGATGTTTCTGTTATCGATGAGATGCCGCCAGGTAGAAAACCCATAAAGACCATTCTGATGAACGATAGTAAGCGGGAAAGACTTTTTGGTTTTATGCGGCAACAAATCAGGGAAGGACGCCAGATATATGTGGTTTATCCGCTTATCAGCGAAAGTGAAGCGATGGATTATAAAGACTTGGAAGATGGCTATGAAAGTATTGTCAGGGCATTTCCTCCTCCTGAATATAGTGTAAGCGTGGTGCATGGCAGGATGAAACCCCGGGAAAAGGAGATATCCATGAAACATTTTGTTGAGGGTCGTGCACACATCCTGGTGGCTACCACCGTGATCGAAGTAGGAGTGGATATTCCCAATGCGTCGGTAATGGTGATCGAGAGCGCTGAACGTTTTGGCTTGTCACAGCTTCATCAGCTCAGGGGCCGTGTGGGCCGGGGTGCCGACCAGTCCTGGTGCATCCTGATGGCCTCATATAAACTCTCCAATGAAGCACGTAAGCGCCTCCGGATCATGGTGGATACAAACGACGGTTTTAAAATTGCCGACGCCGACCTGAAACTGAGAGGACCGGGAGATATCGAAGGCACACAACAGAGCGGGATCCCTTTTAACCTGAGGCTTGCCAACCTGGCACAGGATAGCCAAATCCTACAGCTGGCAAGGGATGCCGCCGATAAAATCCTGCAGAAAGATCCTGAGCTGAACAGCCCTGAAAACCAGGTGCTGAAAAAAGGCATCCGCCTGTATGTCAAAAATGATGAGAACTGGAGCAGAATATCATAGGAAGGATGAAGGATGATTGATGAATTTTGGAATAAGATATAAGATATAAGCACCCGGCATCCAATAGACAGTATCTATCACTCTTTTTTCATACTTTATGATTATCTACACTTCTATATGTTTTCATATTACAATTTTTTAAAATAATAAATTAAAAAATATAGAACTTTATCATTTTGAAGATATAGAAAAAATAATATACTTGCATCGCGAAAAATTACGGGTCAGTTTGGATGGATACAACGAAAGTCATTGAACATGAAGGTACGGTACGGGAAGTACGTGACGGAAAAGTCAGGGTTGCTTTTGTGGCGAAGTCGGCCTGTGCCCATTGTCAGTTGAAAGGGGTCTGTTCAGCTTCCGAAATGGAGGATAAGGAAGTAGAGGTGGATGTTCAGGGACAATCCTATAAGGTGGGGGAGAAAGTCAATATAGTATTGGCCCGGTCGTTGGGGATGAAAGCCCTGATGTATGGTTATATTTTTCCTTTTCTTCTTTTGATGATCACCTTGTTTGCCGTATATGGGGTTACGGGTAAAGAGATTGCCAGTGGTCTTGCCGGGTTATTTGTCCTCGTGCCGTATTACGGTGGATTATACCTATTCAGGACGAGGATCAGGAGAGAGTTTAAATTTTTGGTCAAAAAATTTGTTTAACATATTTGTTTATGAGCAATATTGTGCTTTATACCGTTATCTCACTGAGTGCATTGGGGGGGATATTTGCGGTGATCCTTTATTTTATCTCTCAGAAATTCAAAGTAATAGAGGATTCCCGCATTGACGAGGTGGAAGATGTCCTGCCACATGCCAACTGTGGGGGATGCGGTTATCCCGGATGCCGGCAGTTTGCCGAAGCCTGTGTGAAGGCCGACAATTTGGAGGGTTTGTTCTGTCCGGTAGGGGGCAATGAGGTGATGGCAAAAGTTGCGGAGATCCTGGGCCTGGAAGCCGTGGAGGAAGAATCGCGGGTAGCGGTGATACGCTGTCAGGGTTCCTTTGAACACAGACCCCGTACCAGCCATTATGAAGGTGTTACCACCTGTGCGGTCGAGCATGCCCTTTATACCGGTGATACGGACTGTCCATGGGGTTGTCTCGGCCTGGGAGATTGTGTGGAAGCCTGTAATTTTGAGGCGCTGTACATGGATGAGAAAACAGGCTTGCCGGTGGTGATAGATGAGAACTGTACCGCTTGCGGCGCCTGTGTGGAAGCCTGCCCTAGGGATATTATTGAGCTGCGTAAGAGGAATAAAAAAGAC
This sequence comes from Bacteroidota bacterium, assembly GCA_011374625.1. GTDB lineage: Bacteria > Bacteroidota > Bacteroidia > Bacteroidales > VadinHA17 > DRPN01. The sequence continues at coordinate 17,779 of DRPN01000069.1, read as the reverse complement.
CGTAAGATCTTTGTCTCCTGCATCAATGAAGACAAAGGAGGTGTGGCCCGAAAATACTGTTCCGTGGCCTGTATCGGGTGCGGCAAATGTTTCCAGGTATGTCCTTTTGATGCCATTACGATGGGCAACAACCTGGCATTTATTGACAGCGATGCCTGTCGTCTGTGTCGAAAATGTGTATCGGTTTGTCCGACTAATTCGATTTTGGAGATAAATTTTCCCCCTCCGAAAGTTAAAAAAGAGCTGGTGGCTACCGCTAAAAAAGAAACCAGCGCCCGAACGACGGTAAAATCAGATATAAATAACGGCAAAAAATCAACATCCGGCGATTCCGATGAACAACAAAATAAAAATAATTGACCGTGCAGATGTTTAAATTCAAAACATTTCCCAAGGGGGGCGTTCATCCTGAAGAGAATAAACTCTCCGCTGCCAGTCCGATCAGACCTCTGCCATTACCTGATCGGGTGATTATACCTGTAGTCCAGCACATGGGAGCTCCGGCTGAGCCTGTCGTACAAAAAGGAGATACAGTGGTTACCGGACAGTTGTTGGCTAAGGGTGATGGCTTTGTGTCTGCAAATATTCACTCTTCGATATCCGGAAAAATTTTTAGGATAGAGGAACATTTCGATGCTTCCGGCTATAAACGTCTTTCTTTTGTGATAGATCGACGTGGAGATGATTGGGATGAATCAGTTGACCGTAGTGATACGCTTCGTGAGAATATTACGGCTTCAAGAGAGGACATTATCCAAAAAATTCAAGATGCCGGAATTGTAGGGATGGGGGGAGCAACTTTTCCTACCCACGTCAAGCTGAATGTGCCCAAAGGGAAAAATGCAGATATACTGATTATCAATGGAGTGGAGTGTGAGCCTTTTCTTACTGCCGATCACCGGTTGATGTTGGAAAGGAGCAGAGAGCTGATGATCGGAATTCGCGTTCTTATGAAAGGCCTTGGTGTTGATAAGGCAGTGATTGGTATTGAAAAAAATAAACCTGATGCTATTGAATTACTGAACAGACTGGCTGCTAAAAATGCGGGAATTACTGTTCAGGCCTTGAAAGTAAAATATCCGCAGGGAGGTGAGAAACAACTGATTAAAGCCATTACCGGCCGGGAAGTTCCTTCGGGAGCACTGCCTGTGGATGTGGGGGCAGTGGTACATAATGTGGGCACGACCCTGGCAGCCTATGAGGCTGTGCAGAAAAACAAACCTTTGGTGGAAAGGATTGTCACCGTGACCGGGAAGTCGGTTAAAAAACCATCTAACTTTTTAGTGCGTATAGGTACCCCCATTGCTGAAGTTATCGAAGCCGCTGGTGGTCTGCCGGATGATACGGGAAAGGTGGTGCTCGGGGGCCCGATGATGGGCAAAGCGGTATCGAAACTGGATATCCCCGTAACCAAAGGAACCTCCGGGATTCTGATCATCCCTGAGGGTGAAGCCCATCGTAAGCCCGTGCAGCCCTGCATCCGTTGTGCCAAATGTGTTTCGGTCTGTCCTATGGGTCTGGAACCTTACTTGTTGATGTCTCTGGGACAACACCAGATGTGGGACAAAGCCCGCCAGGAAAGAGCCCTGGATTGTATCGAATGCGGATCCTGCAGTTTTATCTGTCCGGCAGACAGACCTCTGCTGGATTATATACGGCTCGACAAGAAGAGGATAGGTGAGTTGATCAGGAAAGAAAAAAAAGCAGTCAGTTAACGGAATAAATTAAGAACTATGAATAAATTACTGACCGTATCATTTTCTCCGCATGTGCATGGAAAAGATTCCACTTCCCGGCTGATGACCGGCGTGGTGATCGCTTTGCTTCCGGCCTGGGCGGTATCGGTTTATTATTTCGGCTGGACAGCCCTGTACCTGCCGGTTCTGTCGGTTGTGTTTTGTATGTTTTTTGAGTTTCTGATTCAAAAATACATGCTGAAAAAAGAATCCACCCTGAAAGATGGATCAGCGATAGTGACAGGACTTTTACTGGCCTTTACCCTGCCCTCCAACCTGCCCATATGGATTTTGGCCATCGGAGCATTGATCGCTATCGGTGTCGGTAAAATGTCTTTCGGAGGTCTGGGTGCCAACCCTTTCAATCCGGCATTGGTGGGACGGGTGTTCCTGTTTATCTCATTTCCAGTACAATTGACCAGCTGGCCTGTGCCCAAAGGGTTTCATGCCTCTCTCACCGATGCGGTGACAGGTGCCACACCCTTGGGGATTCTCAAGGAAGGGATGCGTAGTGGCGAGCAGGTTTCCACCCTTTTGAAGAATGTACCGGATCACATGCAGATGTTCCTCGGTTATATGGGTGGTTCAATGGGGGAGGTAGCTGCGGCAGCTCTCCTGCTGGGCTTTCTGTACCTTTTGTGGAAAAAGATCATCACCTGGCATATCCCGGTGACGATCCTGACTACCGTATTCCTGTTCAGCGGACTGTTATGGTTGATCAATCCTGCCAATAATGCTGATCCGGTATTTCATCTGCTTACCGGTGGGGTGATGCTGGGTTCCATTTTTATGGCCACTGATTACGTTACATCTCCCATGATCCCCAAAGGGATGATCATTTATGCCACAGGCATCGGTCTGTTGACGGTGATTATACGTCGCTGGGGAGCATATCCCGAAGGGGTGCAGTTTGCTATTCTAATCATGAATGCCTTTGTGCCTCTGATCAATATGTATGTAAAACCTAAAAGGTTCGGGGAGGTAAAGAAAAATGGCTAAAAAAGAATCTACATTGCTGAGTATGTTTTTGGCATTATTTCTGGTAACGCTTATATCCGCCACCATCCTGGGATTCGTGTATGAGTTCACCAAAGATGCCATTGCCGCATCCAGGGCTGCCAAACAGACAGAGGCGCTAAAAAAGGTGTTGCCCCCGTTCAACAACAATCCGGTACAGGAAATGTATAAAAAAGCCGTTGACGGGGATACCCTTTATTTCTTTCCGGCCCGTGAAGATTCGGCGCTGGTGGGTATAGCGGTGAATACCTTCAGTCCCAAAGGTTTCAGCGGTATGATCCGCATTATGGTGGGTTTTCTGCCGGATGGTACCATCAAAGATGTGGCTGTACTGGAGCACAAGGAAACGCCCGGGCTGGGAGAGAAAATGGTGCGCAATAAATCCAACTGGAGCGTGCAATTCCAGGGGAAAAACCCGAAAACTTACAGGCTGGCTGTAAAAAAAGACGGTGGGGATGTGGATGCCATTACCGCCTCAACGATCAGTTCCAGAGCTTTCTGTGATGCCCTGGAACGGGCTTATAAATATCTTACGGAAGGAGGTGCAAAATGAATCAATGGAAAAATTTCAGTAAAGGCCTTATCGCTGAAAATGCCATTTTTGTGCAGGTGCTGGGCATGTGCCCGACACTTGGGACAACTACCTCGGCTTATAACGGCCTGGGAATGGGGCTGGCCACAACGTTCGTTCTGGTGATGTCCAACATTGTGGTATCTCTTGTAAGGAATTATATTCCGGATAAAGTCAGGATTCCTTCTTTTATTGTGATCATTGCCTCGTTTGTCACCGTTGTCGAGCTGACCATGCAGGCTTATCTTCCGGCCCTGTTTGAAGAGCTGGGTCTCTTTATCCCGCTTATTGTGGTGAACTGTTTGGTGTTAGGACGGGCCGAAGCTTTTGCTTCCAAGAATACGGTCTGGTCGTCAACCCTCGACGGGTTGGGTATGGGTCTGGGTTTTACCCTGGCTTTGTTTATGCTGGGTTCCGTCAGAGAGATTCTGGGATCCGGATCCTGGTTCGGCCTGAAGTTTATACAGGGTGACGGCATGCTTCTTTTTGTTCTGGCCCCGGGAGCATTCCTGGCTTTGGCTTACTTAATTGCCATTATGAACAAGTTTAACCGTAAAAACGCCTAAACGATAGCATTATGGAATATTTTGTGATCCTTATATCCGCAATATTCGTCAACAACATTGTCCTGGCCAAGTTTTTAGGCATCTGTCCCTTTATGGGAGTTTCTTCCAAACTGGAGACTTCGGTGGGCATGACGGGGGCGGTGGCTTTTGTTATGGTGCTGGCTACCATTGTGACTTACCTGTTGCAATATTATGTTTTGGAACCGCTCGGACTTGGTTTCATGCAGACCATTACTTTTATTCTGGTCATTGCAGCCCTCGTACAGATGGTTGAGATTGTGTTGAAAAAAGTCAGTCCCGAACTGTATCAGGCTTTGGGGATCTTCCTCCCGCTGATCACAACCAACTGTGCTGTTCTTGGCGTAGCTATTCTGACCATCCAGGGGAAATACAATCTTCCCGAAGCCGTGGTTTTTTCTTTTTCCACAGCCCTGGGTTTCGGTCTGGCTCTCGTGTTGCTATCCAGTATCAGGGAATCACTCGATATGGTTGAAGTGCCTGAGGGAATGAAAGGTATCCCCATCGCTTTCGTCGTTGCCGGTATTCTTGCCATGGCCTTCATGGGATTTGCAGGTTTGGTATAATAAAGAAAATTCCGGATTTTATATCTACGTAGGGACCTACGTAGTTGATTGTTTGTTGCTCTCGGTCAGTTACCTTGTAAAAACCCAGATATCTTCGTTTGACAGATTGTTGTCATAGGCATATCCTTCCAGATCGAACAGTTTCATATCCTCGGGGTTGTTGATATGTTTTTCCAGGATATAACGAGTCATTTTTCCCCGGGCAAGCTTGGCACACATGGGCAGGGTCTTATAATTTCCGTCACGGTATTCTTTGAAAACGGGTGTTATGATGCGGACCCCCAGGGCTTCTGTATTGATAGCTGAGAAATATTCCTGTGAAGCCAGGTTAATCAGTACCGGTACAGGATCGGCAGTCAGTTCTTTTGCAAGGACATCGGAGATTTTTATCTGCCAGAAATCGTAAAGGTTTTTTGATTTGTTTACATGCAGGGTGGTATTCATCTCCAGCCGGTAAGGCTGAATAGCATCCAGAGGCTTTAAAACACCGTAAAGGGCCGAAAGAATGCGTACATGTTCCTGTGCGAAAGCGAGGGATTCCGAAGACATTGTTTCCGGATCCAAGCCACGGTATGCATCGCCATTGTAAGCAAATATGGCAGGTTTGGTAACTATTTCCAGCGGTTTTTTCTGAAACGAAGCGAAGCGTTCGGCAGTGGACAAAGCCAGATCGGTATTTACTCCCAGCAGTCGGGTTAGTTGTACCGGACTATAATTCTTCATTTTACCGGCTATTTCCCATGCCTCTTCAGTAAATACCGGGGTTGATGTTCTGACAGGAGAAACCAATGGACTGAAATTCATTCGCATAGCCGGTGATAGAATAATGATCATATGGATTTGTGATGGAAAGAGTAATTTTAATAGTAGAAACAAAATTAGAAATTTCTATGAAATAGCAAATATTTTTAAAAATAAGTTTGTCAGGCTAGAAACTTTTTTCTTCTTCTGCACCAAACCTACAATAAATTATTTTATGCAGATATACAATGGATTGCATGAAACGAACATGAATTATTTTAATCAAAATTCACACAGAAAAATGATTAAAAAAATTTCTGTGAGAGTGAACCGGGCACAGCGAGCTCACGAACAGTTTTACTGTGAGTAACCGGTTACATGGGTGAAGAAAATAAAAATTTTCTTCATTATTAATAAAATAAAAGTTTATAAGTAGGTTAACTCTGGCATTTCATTTAAAATCAATATTATTTTCAGAGGAAAGTATGATTTATAAAGAAAAAACATTGTTTTTTCGTATACGTTATGGTATTTTTGAAAAAAGCAGGTAGAATTCGGAGAATGATACAATTTTCATTTCATAAAGATCTCCAGTATTACAAGTTTTGTGCGTATGGTTTTCTTAAAAACCTGCGGTTTTTCGAACCCTTTCTGTATCTTTTTTTTCTGGAAAAAGGGTTGACTTATCTGCAGATCGGTACCCTAATAACCATACGGGAGATATTGAGAAATGTGTTCGAGATACCCACAGGGATGTTGTCGGACATCCTGGGACGCCGGCGAACAATGATTGGTTCTTTTCTTTTTTACATAATTTCATTTATGATCTTCTATTTGACTTCTTCCTATGGTGTGTTTGTGGTGGCTATGTTGTTCTATGCTGTGGGCGATGCTTTCAGAACAGGCACCCATAAAGCGATGATCTTTGAATATCTCCGGATACAGGGCTGGGAGCATGAGAAAGTTGGGTATTATGGTCATACCCGTTCATGGTCGCAGATTGGATCGGCAGTATCTTCCCTGCTTGCTGCCGGTATTGTCTTTTATTTGGGCAGCTATAGCAGTGTTTTTCTGTTTTCAGCCATTCCTTATTTTCTGGATCTCCTATTGATGATCACTTATCCGCGGGAACTGGACGGGCAGAAAGAAAAAGTATCCTGGAATGTTATCCTTGGATCATTCCGTGAGATAGTTGTGCCTATGATCCGGTCTTTTCGAAATAAAATTACGGTCAAAGCATTTTCAAATATTGCCTTGTATAGTGGATATTTCAGGGTTGTAAAAGATTATTATCAACCAGTATTGGCGACCCTGGCTGCAGGGCTGGTTTTGCATATCAACGGAATCGGGGAAAAACAAATGTCTGCCTTATTGATAGGGATAATGTACTTTATTTTGTACCTTGGGACATCGCGAGCGTCAAGCAATGCTGAAAGGTTTTCTTCACTATTCGACAGTTTTCCTGCTTTTTTAAACCGGAGCCTTTTGATTGGGCTTTTCCTGGCATTGATTACGGGGGTATTCTTTTTGTTGCATCCTCCATGGTACTGGCTGGTGGTTATCCCTTTCAGCATGATCTACCTGCTCGAGAATATTCGCAGACCCGTGGGGGTTGCTTATGTATCTGAGATTTTTCCTTCCCATATTCTGGCGACGGTCTTTTCCACCGAGTCACAGGTACGGAGTCTCTTTGCTGCCATCCTCGCTCCTGTTATCGGTTTTCTAACAGATAAGTTTGGAGTTGCGGTTGGTCTTATCCTTGTTTCATTGTTTCTTCTGGCTTTAACTCCACTGGTGATGCTGAAAGAAACCGGGAGAGAATAAGGGAGAAGGCAGGAGAGAGGATGCAAAGAATGAGAGAGTGGGGAGAGGACGTGAAAATTATGTTTTTCAAAATGAAAAAACCCGTGACCGGATGTATCTTTTTTCAGATTCCTCCGTATGGACATGTAATATATTTATCTCTTTTTATCTTTATTTAAATAATTGGTTTTATGAGGATAATTTTTACCACGGGGATATTACTTTCCATTGTGGTTTCAGGGTTTTCACAAGATGAGCTTTTTGTTTTACACAACAAGATATCCATCAATCTGTTCAGTTATATGCAAAGGGCGATCGTGATAGATAAAAATGATTTTTATCCCATGGTTATGCATGGGTTGATCTATACCCATCAGATTGTCCCGGACCGTTATGTGAGGGTCCGGTTTGATTATTTTCAGAAAAATATTGATCGTTCCGTTCCTCATGAATATTATTATGATACCCATTTTTATTCCGATATTGATATGGGTGTTGGTTATGTAGCGGGATTTGGAGAAAAAAAAGTAAAACCTTACCTCGCTGCGGACCTGGTGTTAATAAGTGCACTTATTTACACGGAGACAGGAGGAAGGGATGCCGGTACCTACGAAAAAAGACAGGTCAGGCGTCTGGGCATTTCTGTTTTGCCGGCCGTGGGGGTTACCATACAGGTTTCAACGATAGTTTCCTTCTCTGTCGAAACAAATTTTGAGTTGGGGTATGCCCGTGAAAATGGCACGGACTTTACCTGGGCTGCCGATGACATTCCACTTGAAAAACCCGTAAAACAGTCTCTTTTCATTTCCAGATGGAATCCTGTCGGAATGTTGGCCTTTGAATTGAGTTTTTGACCCCGCTTTTTTCTTGCTTAAAAAGCTTTCTCTTCCTTAGAATCACCTGATATTTACAGAAAAAGTAGTAATTTTAGCTATTTCCGGAATCAATGATGTTGATACGGATGAATGTTTTACTTAATAACTGCAATTATGAAATGGATGTGGTCTGTATTTTTTATTTTACCGGTAGCTTTTACGATTACCTCTTGTAATAATCAAAATCAAGAAAAGATGATCAAACCTCCCATTGCTGAGAAGATACCGTATAAATTAACCGAACATGGGGATAGCCGGATAGATAATTATTACTGGATGAGGTTGTCGGATGCTCAGAAAAATGCTAAAACCCCGGATGAGCAAACCAGGAAGGTACAGGATTATCTTCATGCTGAGAATCATTATACCGAAGCTATGCTCCGGCCCGTAAAGCAATTACGGGAAACTTTGTTTCAGGAGATTACCGGTCGTATCAAGAAAAATGACGAATCGGTCCCTTACCTGGACAATGGGTATTATTATTACGTCAGATATGAGGAGCATAAGGAGTATCCTGTGTATTGTCGTAAAAAAGGGTCGTTGGATGCGTCCGAGGAGGTTATGCTCAATGCCAACGAGCTGGCGGCAGGACATGATTTTTTTCAGATCGGGGGTTGGAGTGTCAGCCCTGATAATAAAATTCTGGCCTTTGGCATGGATACGATAGGTCGCCGCAGGTATGTTATCTTATTCAAGGACCTGAAAACCGGAAATTTTCTGAAAGATGAGGTGGTGAACACCACCGGCAGCCCTGTATGGGCCAATGATAACAAAACGGTATTTTATACCCGGAAAAACAAAGAGACACTGCGGGCCGAAGAGATTCGCCGTCATGAGCTGGGACAACCCTGTAACAAGGACACTCAGGTGTTTTTTGAGAAAGACGAGACCTTCAACACAGGGATATTCAAGACAAAAAGCAAAAAATACCTGATGATCTATTCCGGTCAGACTCTTTCTACGGAATATCGTTATCTGGATGCAAATAACCCCAGAGGTGTCTTCCAAGTAGTACAGCCCCGGAAGAAAAACCTGGAATACCATGTGGATCATTTTGGTAATTATTTTTATATCCGTACCAATGCTGGCGGGGCCAAGAACTTCAAGCTGGTGCGCACTTCCGTTACTCGCACTTCCATGAAGAACTGGCAGGAGGTGATTCCCTATGATGCAACGGTGTATCTGACCGGATTTGAGATATTTAAAAATTATCTGGTGCTTTCAGAACGCATCAGGGGATTGACGCAGATCAGGGTGACACCCTGGAAAGATCCGGAAAAAGAATACTTTATTTCTTTCGATGAACCTACTTACGTGACCCAGCCTTCCGTCAATCCGGAGTTCAATACCGATATCCTGCGGTTTTCCTATTCATCTTTGGTAACGCCCCGGTCTATTTATGATTTCAATATGGTTAACAGAAAAAGGGTATTGATGAAGCAGGATGAGGTGGAAGGAGGGTATGATCCCACACAATATGAAGAGAAAAGGCTTTATGCCATGGCCAAAGACAGTGTACGTGTACCGATATCCCTGGTTTACAAAAAAGGATTGCAACCGGACGGTAACAATCCGGCGTTAATTTACGGGTATGGCTCCTATGGCTATCCCATGGATCCTTATTTCAGCTCGGTGCGACTGAGCCTGCTCGATCGCGGTTTTGTCTATGCAATTGCCCATATCCGTGGCGGAGGCGACCTGGGGAGACAGTGGTACGAGGATGGAAAACTTCTAAAAAAGATGAATACATTTACCGATTTTATCGCCTGCAGCGAATACCTGGTAGATCAGAACTACACCAATCCCGGCAGGTTGTTTGCCATGGGAGGCAGCGCCGGCGGATTGCTGATGGGCGCCGTGTCCAATATGAGTCCGGGATTATATAAAGGAATCATTGCCAATGTGCCGTTTGTGGATGTGGTCACTACTATGCTCGATGAGACCATCCCCCTGACTACCTTCGAATATGACGAATGGGGCAATCCCCACATCAAAAAGTACTACGATTATATGATGAAATATTCCCCGTATGATAACGTAAAACCTCAGAATTATCCGAACGTGCTGGTTACAACCGGTTACTGGGATTCGCAGGTGCAGTACTGGGAGCCTGCAAAATGGGTGGCCAGGTTGCGGAATATGAAAACGGATAATAATCTGTTGTTGTTGCATGTGAATTTTGATGCCGGACACGGTGGCGTTTCCGGCCGTTTCCGCCGCTACCGTGAGACTGCCATGGAATATGCCTTTATGCTGCATTTGCTGGGGATGGATGAATAGGTGTTTTTGCCCCATTAGAACCTTGACTATAAGTACGGATTAAATTAGTACTTTTATGATTATGACAAAGACAATGAGAAAATGGACAGCCAAAGAAAAGATCCTTTTGGACATATAACACTTAGTCGTTGTTGTTGACTGCAGGAAGTATAATCTTTCAAAATCTCTTTACTATTCATGGGTTCGAAGATATGACGCTTTAGGTCTTGAAGGATTGGAAGACCGTCGAGGGAAGAACCTGGATACCCGGGTGAAGCGGCTGGAAAACGAGAACCGGATGCTGAAAGAGCTATTTGCAGAGAAAGTGCTGGAATCCAAGATGAAAGATGAGCTATCAAAAAAAGGTTGCCCAATGGGACAAAGGAAAGCAATAAATGGTGCACGGTTTATAGCAAAAAAACTGACAGAAGTATTAGAAAAAGAAGGGAAGAACATAAAATTATTGCTCCTGGCACCCCTCAACAGAATGCCCATATAGAATCTTTTCACAGTACGGTTACCTAATTGGTTTGCAACAAAAACTACTTTGAGGATATTGATCATGCCAGAAAAATATTCACCGACTTTTTCCATGCATCACGTATAAGATCCATGCTGTTTTATCCTCCGGCTATCTTCCTTTCCTTTGAATATGGAATAGAGGTATGATTGGCAATAAAAAGGATAAAAATAAAAGAAATAAAAAAAGAAGAGAAGTCTTTTTCTTCAGAGAGAACCGGCCCCACAACTGGAGACCGGTCTCTCCTCTGAAATATTGTGTGATGAAAACAAAAATAATATATTTGATTATTCAGTTCTTAATCCAAAGGAAATTAGTCCGGTTTTGTAGGGGTTAATACAGAACCCGGAACCAATCACTATTTTCCCTGTTGGTTTCCGAGAAGTTTCTGCAGTTTATTGATTTTCTTTTCCAGGACAGTAGCTTCATCTTCTCCTGAGGATAAGATTTTTTCCGCCGTAATCAGATCGTTTCGTAAGACGGTCAGGGTATCGTCCATCATCCGGAAGATTTCGCGGTTTATGATTTCGGTGAGGGCGGATACCGTGCGGTAAAGATTTTTTTCTGTCTCGTCGGGAATGCGTTTCAGGAAGAAACGTCCGAAAGCTTTCCTGAAGAGAAACATGGGGATCAGGAACCAAAGGAGGTCAATATTGGTGTCGAAAGCCCAGTACACTGAGATATCAGGTTTTTTTATCTCCGGTTTACTGAATTTTACCGGTTCTTCCCGAAGGGTAGTGTGCAGCACCTCCTGTATCTTTTCGCGTCGTTCTTTTCTGGCATTTTCCAGATAGGTTTCGAAATGTTTTCTCGGGTTATCGAGCAATTTGATCCATTTATTTTCCGTATGATTTATGATATTTCGTATTTCCCGTGCCAGATGCCGGGCCATCCATTGTTCATATCTTCTGGAGAGGACAAAGAGGTTCCCGTGCCATGTTTTGTAATCTTTGGTGAATTCGATCTTCAGAAGCCGGGAGAGGGACTCATGATAGGTCAGCAAAATATCTGTGAGTTTTTCGTGGGTCAGGGCGGTATGGTTTTGTGCAATGAGTTGCAGTTCGCGGCGTTGACGGTCCAGGTTGTCCCTGTTCCGCTCTATCAGTTCCTGCAATTCTTTTTTCTGACGGCGGGCTTTCAGGGAAGCCTGCCGGGAAGCCTGCAGATAACTCAGGCAGGTGCGGGCCAGAGACCGTATCTTGTAGGCGTTGATCTCATTGACAATCGATTCCTGCCGGGGAACCATCGGACGGATTACTTTGCTGAGGATTTCGTTCCTGTAGGCAACCGCATTCTTTCGAACGGAATACCTGAAGATCGTATAGGAAATCTGAAAATGCTGCTCGAGGGTGTTATAAATGAATTTTTCGATCTCCTCCAGATCCTTTGCCGCATACAGGTCTGTTTTAGTCAGAAGTATATAGATACGGGGGGTATAGGTACGTAATTCCCGGATCAGGTTGATGTCATTTTCTGAGAGCGGATTGCCGGGGTTTATGGCTACGATGGCCAGTCCCGTATCCGGGGTAAACTGAAAGGTTGCCTCCGTATTATGCTTGAAAAGACTGCCGATACCGGGAGTGTCAATAAACCGGATCCCCTGGAAGGGAGCCAGCTCCGGCAACTCTATGATCACTTTTCCAACCTGTTTATGATTGTTGGTGTTGATCTGTTCGTTGATATATTCAGGGAGTTCTTCGGGACGTATATTTCGTATTTTCCGGTCCAGAAAATGAATTGTTATTTTTTGTATCCTTCCATGTTGAAGGATGGTGACCACATTGGTTACAGGCGTCACTCCTACAGGCAGAATATCATGTCCTGTCAGATGATTCAAAAAAGAACTTTTTCCTGCCTTGAATTGTCCCAGCACGGCAATATTGATATACCGGTGTTTTTTCCGGAGATCATCAATGGCATGGAAAAAAGTAGTTAGACCCGGAAACATTTGTGGTGAGCATACTTTCAGAAGTTCATGGTATAATGATTCCATTTTTTTGGTTTCAGCATGAAACAAAGTCTATTTTTCGCATGCGAAAATATAATAAATCAAAGCCAGCTTGTTCAGGGGATCCACTCAATTTGCAGAATATTTTTTGTTTTTTCCGTGATTTTGTATCTTTCATCTATTCGCATTCCGAGAATCCAAACGATTTGATCCCCCTCGGTCAACAGCCAGATATTTTCTTTTTCGTCAAGGGAAAGCTTGCGATCTATAAAAAAATCACTGAGTTTTTTTATCCTTTTCATTCCCAAAGGCATAAAATAATCTCCTTTTTTCCAGTGACGCAGGATGAGAGGCCAGGTGATCTTGTCCTCGTCCAGAACTGCCATATTACGCGTGTCGGGAATGACAAACCCTTCCGGGCGGACCAACCTTTTTATATGCAGGACTACGGGGTCTGTGATATGTGTCTGGTTTTTTTCTATATAATATCTTTTTTCCGGTTCGTTCCGGGGCAGGGGAGTGATGATCAGGGAATCCCTGTCTTTTATTAATCTGTGAGAAGGAGAAAAGAATTGTTTCCCCGGAGGGTTGTCCAGTGATTCCAGGATCTTATGAATGGTGCCTCCTGTAAAATTCATGGGCTTAAGTAGCTCGTAAAGAATTGCTTCTCTGGCGGAAGATTGTCTGAGTTTATGGATGGGGATTATTTGTTTTTTACCGATTTTCATCAGAAACGTTTCTCTGGCATCCTCAATATAACGGAAAAAGATTTCTTCTGCTCCGGCAAGCCTACGGGCCGTGTCGGCAACGCTGTGAATAAAATCCGGGTTGATTTCTTCGAAAAGAGGGATGATTTTATGGCGAATCTTATTCCGCGTGTATTTGGTGGTTAGATTGGAGCTGTCTTCCCTCCATTTTATGTTGTAATAACCTGCATATTCCAGAATTTCCGTGCGTGTGGCAAACAGCAGGGGTCGGATGAGATGGTCATTGCCGGGTTTGATGCCGGTAAGCCCCCGGATGCCTGTCCCCCGTGAAAGATTGATCAGAAATGTTTCCACCAGGTCATTTCTGTTATGTGCCAGAGCAAGCAGGTCGTATCCTTCCTTTTCAAGGATCCGGCGAAACCATTCGTACCGCAGATCCCGGGCAGCCATCTGAATGGAAATGCCGTGTTTTTCGGCATAAGAATAAGTGTCGAAACGGGTATGGTAAAAAGGAAGATCGTTTTTATACGCCCAGGAACGCACAAAATTTTCATCTCCGTCGGACTCATTTCCCCGCAGGGAGAAATTACAGTGAGCTACCCCGGTGGAATAACCCAGCCTGTTCATCATGTCTCCCATTACCATAGAATCGACCCCCCCGCTGACGGCCAGAAGAATACGATCACCAGCCGTACAAAGCCGGTTTTTTTCGATGAAGAATCGACAAGCCGATAGCAGATCTTCCATGTATAAACTTTTGCGGTAAATTACACATTTTTGGGAAGAGAAAAAACCCCTGCGGCAAGCAGAGGTTTTTCCAGATTATCCGAACGGATTATTTTTCCAGCTTCTCCAAAAAATTGGCTACCCCTTCATGTGTGGGTTTCATGGCTTCCTCACCGGGATGCCAGTCAGCCGGACATACTTCCCCGTGTTTTTCAAAATATTGCAAGGCGTCGATCATACGAAGCACTTCTTCCACGCTTCTGCCCAACGGCATGTCGTTGACCATCTGGTGGCGGATAACCCCTTCCAGATCGATCAGAAAGAGACCGCGATAGGCCTGGGGAACTCCTTTGAAACTTACTTCACCGTCGTCATCATATTCATATTCGCCGGCCAGGACATCGTAATTCTCGGTAATTACCAGAGACTGATCTGCAATCAGAGGATATTTCACCCCTTTTATACCTCCGTCGTGAGGTTCGGTCTGCAGCCATTTCCAGTGTGAAAACTGGGAGTCAACAGAACAGCCAACCACTGCGGTATTTCTCTTATCAAATTCGTTCATTTTTTTCTGGAAAGCCAGGATCTCTGTTGGACATACGAAAGTGAAGTCAGCAGGATAGAAAAACAATACAACATATTTTTTTCCAAGATATTGATCCAAAGAAAAATTATCTATAATTTCGCCACCATTAATTACTGCCGGAGCAGAGAAGTTTGGAGCTTTTTTGCCTACAAGTACACTCATGGTTTTATTGTTTAATTTGTTATTCTGAGAGTAAAGATAAAAAGAATTTTAATATTTTTCAGAATGATCATCGTATTTAGACTTGATTAATTCGGGAGACGAGAGTGATTATGTATATGATTGACATAAAGAAAGATAACGGTTTTGTAAGATCAGATTTTTTCGTGAGTTATTTAAATTCAAAGATACTTGGTTTGTGTGGGATAAAGTTATAAGGGGAAAATTGTTTTTCGCCGGATAAGACAATGGGTTGGTAGTTAACATCTTCGGGTAAAACCGGATAATATGCCAAACGGATTTGAAATGTACTGAAAACAAGATTTTCATTTCTTATCCTGATGCCGAGTCCCAGTCCCGAATAAAGGCGATTGTCGGTAAACAGAATATTCCCAAAATCTATGACTCCCAAATCGGCAAAAGCAAAGAATACAAAACGAAAGCCATAAAGGTAGTAAGGACTGAAAGCTACAGCTTCCGTTTTAATGGCGAGTCTTCGTATACCCGTAAGACTGTCACTTCTTAATCCCCTTATGCCATACCTGTCATTAATTGTCAATCGTTCTTCGCTATACCGGTTAATACCGGTTGTGAAATTTATGTCCACAAACTGCCTGTAATAATATCGTCCGATGGAAACTAACCTGCTGAAGTAGTTGGTACGTGCGCTGAAGATTCCGGCATTGACAACATCCCTGGGCATGAAACCACCAACTTTTATGCCGCTGTTTAAGTATCCAAACCGATTAAAATATTTACCGGTGGATATTTCAAGTCCGCCATAATACCGATTTCCGTATTCGTTGATTTCGTAACCGCCTGTCAGGGAAAATAGCATTCCCTCCGGAATATCCTCTGTAGTGCCGTAATTATAAATAAGTCTAGTTTTGAAATATTGGTCTTTGGAGTAGGAGAGTTTGGCCAATAGCAGTTGATACCTTTGGTATTGATAATATTCCTGTTCTCCCAGTTGTGGACGTTGCATCACATTGTTTTGAATGTATCTTCCTGAAAAGACGATACGTTCACGCCGGGATTTGTTTAGTAAAAAAGAATGCCCGTACCACAAGTCATTGTAAAAGTATTTCAGGGGTACTTCTACAGTGTCATGGTTGAGGGTGGCATGCTTATAGATAAGGCTGGAAGTTAATCCTCCCGCATGCTTTGCGTATGTATTGATAAAAGGTCGCTGTAAAGAAAGAATTGCAGATTGATTCTTGAAAGTATATTGAAGGTTTACTTTTCCGTTGATAAAACTTTTTCCGATGTTATTCACTTCGTAACCGAAGCCGCTTCCTACAGGATGATCAACATTGAAATCATAGGGGATATTAATGCTGAACTTCTGCCCCCGTCCCATGATATTGTTGTCAAATACTAAAATGTTTCCCTGTTTAGGATTGTAATATTGGTATTCTGCACCAATGGGAAAGACATCCTTGGTAATTATCACAACATCCACTTGGTTATTTCCTGCCGGGTATAAAATAAAGTGAACATCATGTATAGATGGTAATTGTCTTAAGTATCTTTCATTGTCAGCCAGTATATCCGGGTTTACAACGTCTCCTTCCGAGAAAAAAAGGTTATATCTGATCGTTTTTGTACGAGTGGTTTTGTGTATTTTATGCAGAAAAGATGCAGAACTGCTTTCCGGGGTCAGGAGTTTATCTTTGGCAATCGGGGTGAAAGGATCTAATTCAAAAAATTTAATGGATCTGATAACTCTTCCTGTATATTTACTGTATTCCTGGGTGCTGCTTTTTTCTTTTTTCGGATTTCTTGCAATGTTCCCGTTAGGCATAAAAAACAGATGGTATAATTGGTATTTCCATTTGTTGCTTTTTGCCCTGGTAAAAAGAGTGTCATAAATTTTTTTGGATTTCAAGTAGTTGTCACCAAGACGGATTATGGCTACATCTTCCGGAATAATCAGTATCGTATCCCTGTTAAAGAAGGTAATGGAATCGTTGAACATAAGTGATTCTCCCTTTTTAACGTACAAGGTGTCGGGGAATCCTGGAGAAGATGCAACAATTCCGATATGGTAAAAGATCAGGAGAGGAAGCAGAAGATATTTACCGTAATATTTCTTAACATCCATCATTCGGTTTATCCTATGGGAAATTACTCTTCCAGGACGTCATCAGCATTGAACTGGAATCCCAGACGTTTGCCTGTTTGTTGTAAGGAACGCATAATCTTTGCTGACATTTGTTCCACATTTGTGATCTTGACATTATCATAGGGCGGTACCAGCAGGTCAAACTGCATGGCATAGATGATTGATTTCTCAATGATATTTTTCATTGACTCTTTACTTACCGTCAGACTGCCGAATTTTTTATAATGAAAACCCATCTGCCTTTTGCCTTCGACAAAAAAATGATTGTTCCGGTTGATGAAAATACGGGCTATCAGATACCCCAAGTCATTTACCCGGTTGTACTTGAATGAATCGGAGAGAAAATTGTATATATTGATGATGCCGCAATAAGAATTTAACGGCTCATCCTTTACGTAAGGAATTTCCCATATTTTATGTTCCCTGTTAAACTCAAAAATGTTTGTGTGCATACTGCAAACCAGAATATCCCCGGAGATCTTGATCTGTGCTGCAAATTTTCCAAAATCCCTGAACTCTGTCATCAGACGTGGATCGGTTTGCGGGATATCTGCGTTCAGCTTGGAAGATAATTCCTTTAAGGCTTTTTTAAGCAAACTGAAACCTTCCACGGTTTGGTCATAAATATGTTGCTTGAGGGCTGCTTTGGTAGTCAGGTATTCTACAATCTGTTTCTGGCTGTTATTTCCCACGTTTGTGTCATTTTGATGAGCTAAACCATAAAAAAAGAAATATAAAAATACTTTCTTTTTTTACTTTTACCTAACAGGCAGAGAAATTTATACGGTTGTAAAGAAAAGATATTATAAGGTTTTCCCAAATCAATTTTAACTCAGATTCACAAAACCTTAATTAT
>DRPN01000018.1 GCA_011374625.1 Bacteroidota bacterium | reverse complement strand
CCGCTGATGAAAAAGGGTTTTCCGTCCATTCCCATCTCTATCTCGTCAATGCCATCGTCGATCAGGTCCGGATCCAGCACATATTCTGCCAGTCCAAAATCCTTGTGTGGTTTCAATCCGAGTTCTCCGGCATAATCGATTGCTCCATATACCAGGTTATGAAAATAGGTGGGGGACACATCTTCCGGTTCATATTGACTGGAAATCTTTGCAATTAAATCTTCAATTTGATCCCAGGTAAAGTTGCAGTTGGCGAAAGCATTTTTTACCCCAAGACAAAGCCGGTCTACCAAAATAAAGGCAAAAGTAAATTTTCCGCCCGGTTGTTTCCGAATAATCAGACACTGGGTCAGCCCCTTTTCCGCATAACCGTCTGCTATCAAACATTTATAAATGGGGATCTTGCGCCCATTCCGAATGATATATTTTTTACAATTCATGATTTGGAGTATATATCGGTTCGCCGAATGTTCTCCAAAATTATTAAATTTAAGCTAATCACCACTTCGTGATACCCGAAATTACGCAAAAGAAATGATCTTTCACGTAATCGAAGGCGAAACTACCTATCTTCCCGTGTTAAATACGTTTTCAAAAAGAGAGGGGTCTGTGCGCAGGGAACTCCCTGCCCGGATGATTGACTTTCGTTGCCATCGCAAACATTTGTTTTCCTCCCCTGAAAGCATTATTTTCAGGCATTCATAAAATGTATAACTATGCGACGTATATTTCTGACCTTTTTGTTGGCGGCCTTTCCGGCACTCTTTTCTTTTCTTCAGGCCCAGCCCCTGTGGATGCGCTATCCTGCCATCTCGCCCGACGGCAAGACGATTGTTTTTTCTTACAAAGGAGATCTTTTCAAGGTGCCTGTCTCCGGCGGTGTAGCTGTGCCTCTGACGGTACATGCGGCCTATGACTACAAACCGGTGTGGTCGCCCGACGGTAAACAGATCGCCTTTGCCTCCAACCGTTATGGTAATTTCGATATCTTCGTGATCCCTGCCGTGGGAGGAGAATCCCGGCGCCTGACCTTTTATTCCGGCAACGAGACCCCCAACTCCTTCACCCCCGACGGAAAAGAGGTACTTTTCTCTGCTTCTATCTATGATAAACCTTCCAATGTGCAGTTTCCTGCCGGCCTGCTTTCCGAGTTATATGCCGTTCCTGTGGATGGCGGTGCTTTCCGGCAGGTTCTGGACGTACCGGCCGAAGAGGCCAAATATGACAAAGCCGGCAAACGGCTGGTGTATATGGATCGCAAAGGCTATGAAAATTTCTGGCGCAAGCACCACCGCTCTTCCGTGACCCGGGATATATGGATGTATGATGTCCCTGCGGGAACATTTCAGAAAATCACTTCTTTTGCCGGCGAAGACCGCGATCCTGTCTTTACTCCCGATGGCAGGAATATTTATTACCTGAGCGAACAGTTCGGGTCTTTCAATGTGGTGCGGATGGATCCGGAACATCCGGAGCAGGTAACGCAGATATCGCGTTTTGACAAAAACCCCGTACGTTTCCTGAGCATCGCAGATAACGGGTTGCTCTGCTATGGTTACAACGGCGAAATTTACACCCAGCGGCCGGGACAGGATCCTGAAAAGGTGAAAGTTACCTTACAGATAGATTTAAGCGGCCGGGAACCCGAATACCTGCAGCTCACCTCCGGTGCTTCGGAGATGGCCCTTTCTCCCAACGGTAAAGAGATTGCCGTCATCGTCCGGGGAGAGGTGTTTGTCACGGCTGCGGACTATGCCACCACCAAGCGCATCACCAATACCCCCGAGCAGGAACGCTCCGTCAGTTTCAGTCCGGACGGAAGAACACTGCTTTACGCTTCCGAGCGGAACAACTCCTGGAATATTTATACCACCACCATTGTAAGGGAGGATGAACATTATTTCGCTCAGGCTACCCTGCTGAAAGAAAAACCTGTGCTGGTGACCGGTCAGGAGACCTTTCAGCCGGCGTTTTCCCCCGATGGCAAACAGATTGCTTATTTGGAAAACCGAACCTCCCTGAAAGTTCTGGATCTGAAAACCGGCCAGACACATACCGTGCTGCAGGGGAAATATAACTATTCCTATTCGGACGGTGACCAGTGGTACCGCTGGTCACCCGACGGGAAATGGTTTTTGGTGGACTTTTCTCCCAACCAGCTCTTCTCGAGCGACGTGGGCCTGGTGAAAGCCGATGGCACCGGAGAGGTGCGTAACCTGACCCTCAGCGGATACAATGATGCTCATCCCAAGTGGGTCATGAAAGGAAATGCGATGATCTGGTTTTCCGACCGCAACGGACTGCGCAGTCATGGCAGCTGGGGTGCCCAGAACGATGTGTATGCTATGTTTTTCAATGAAAAAACATGGGACCGTTTCAGGATGACCAAAGAGGAATATGAACTGTGGAAGGAAAAAGAGAAAAAAGAAAAACAGAAACAACAAAAGAAAAAGAAAAGTAAAGAGAAAAAGAAAGAGCAGGCCAAGTCCGTCAATATTGATCTGAGCAAGATACAGGACCGTACGTCGCGCCTGACCATCAACTCGTCCAGGCTGGCGGATGCCGTACTGTCCCCCGACGGGGATGTTTTATATTATCTTACCAGTTTTGAGAAAGGATATGATCTGTGGGTGCATAAGATCAGGGAGAAAGAGACGAAATTGCTGGTTAAGTTGCATGGCGGCGGCGGCACCCTGCATGCCGACAGTGCTTTCAAAAATCTCTATGTCTTTGCCGGAGGAAAGATCACAAAGATCACACTGACCGGACTGAAACAAAAAAATGTGCAGTACAAAGCCGAGATGTATCTGGACAGGGCGGCAGAACGGAAGTATATGTTCGACCATGTCTGGAGGCAGGTGCTGGAGAAATTTTACGACCCGACCCTGCACGGGCTCGACTGGGACTATTACCGTCAAAACTATGAGCGTTTCCTGCCTTATATCAACAATAACTTTGATTATGCCGAGATGCTCAGTGAGATGCTGGGTGAGCTGAACGGATCCCATACCGGTTCCGGATACCGTTATCATGACCGGAAAGGTGATGAGACAGCCCGGCTCGGGGTGTTTTATGATGATTCTTACCGGGGTCCGGGGCTGAAGATTGCCGAGATCATCGACAAAGGACCGCTGGTACATGACGGCTCTAAGATACGGGCGGGAGTAGTCATAGAGAAAATTGACGGTCAGCCTGTTAACGATATGTCTGCTCTGTTCCGCCTGTTGAACCATAAGTCGGGGAAACAAACCCTCTTGTCGCTGTATGATCCTGCCACGAAGAAACGGTGGGAAGAGACCGTAAAACCTGTCTCCAACGGAGCCCAGAATGAGTTGCTGTATCAGCGCTGGGTGAAAAAGCGTCGTGCCGAAGTGGACAGCCTGTCGCACGGCCGTATCGGTTATGTGCATGTACGGGGGATGAACTCGCCCAGCTTCCGTACCGCTTATTCGGAGATCCTGGGGCGCAACTATCACAAGGATGGCATCATTGTGGATACCCGCTTCAACGGAGGTGGTTGGCTGCATGACGACCTGGCCACTTTGCTCTCAGGAAAACGTTATGTTGATTTCTATCCGCGAGGGCAATATTTTGGGTCGGAGCCTCTCAGCAAATGGTACAAACCTTCGGTGGTGGTGGTGAGTGAGAGCAATTACTCCGACGCTCATGGATTCCCTTATGTCTACCGTGCGCTGAAGATAGGAAAGATCGTAGGGATGCCGGTGCCCGGCACCATGACGGCCGTATGGTGGGAGACCCTCCAGGACCCGACACTCTATTTCGGCATCCCGCAAGTGGGGGTCAAAGACCTGCAGGGCCATTACCTCGAAGGTCAGCAGCTCGAACCTGATTTTAAGGTGGCTCAGGACCCCGCTGTGGTTACCCATGGCCGGGATCAGCAACTGGAGAAGGCGGTGGAAGTATTGTTAAGGCAGAAGTAATAAGGCAGAAGGCAGAAATGAAATAAAAAGGCCTTGTTACTTATTACTTAAATATCGGATGTGCGTATGCTTTGACGTCTTCGCCGGTGATGGTGTTGCCGCACAAGATAATAAGGCGTTCGATTACGTTACGAAACTCCCGTACATTGCCGGTCCAGTTGATCTTCTTCAGTTCTTCGATGGCATCTTCGGCAAAAATCTTGACAGGCATGCCGTATTCGCTGCATATCAGGTCGGAGAAGTGTTTTGCCAGCAGGGGGATGTCTTCCAGTCTTTCATTCAGGGAAGGAACATGGATGATGATGACGCTGAGTCTGTGGTACAGGTCTTCGCGGAAGTTGTTTTTTTGTATCTCTTCCATCAGGTCTTTGTTGGTGGCGGCCACGATACGCACATCCACGGGGATGTCTTTGTCGCTGCCCACGCGTGTGATCTTGTTTTCCTGCAGGGCCCGCAGTACCTTGGCCTGTGCCGAAAGGCTCATGTCGCCGACTTCGTCCAGGAAAATGGTCCCTCCCTGTGCCTGTTCGAATTTTCCTTTTCGCTGTTTGTAGGCTGAGGTGAAGGATCCTTTTTCATGGCCGAACAGTTCGCTCTCGATCAGTTCGGAGGGGATGGCAGCACAGTTGACCTCCACGAAAGGACAGGCGGCACGTTTGCTTTTCTCATGCAATTGATGGGCTACCAACTCTTTGCCGGTGCCGTTGGCACCGGTGATCAGTACACGTGCTTCGGTAGGTGCTACCCTGTCAATGAGCTCTTTCACCTTCTTTATGGCAGGCGACTCGCCTACGATCTCATATTGCTTGCTGATCTTCTTCTTTAGCACCCGTGCCTCAGTGATCAGGCTCGATTTATCAAGTGCGTTACGGATGGTGATCAACAGGCGGTTCATGTCCGGAGGTTTCTCGATGAAATCAAAAGCACCTTTTTTAATTGCTTCCACTGCTGTGTCTATGTTCCCGTGTCCAGAGATCATGATCACCTGGGTATCTTCCGGTTCTTCCATGATCTTCTCCAGTACTTCGATCCCGTCCATCTTAGGCATTTTGATATCCAGAAGTACCACGTCATAAGGACGTTCCCTGAACAGCTCCAGCCCCCGGAATCCGTCCTCGGCTACGTCTACCGTATATTTTTCATATTCTAACACATCCTTTAACGTGTTGCGGATGCTCTTTTCATCGTCAATAACCAGGATTGAAGCCATCGTTTTTTATTTTTTATGCTCATTTCGTGTCTCTATCAGGCGGAATATGATCCCTTCCTTCAATGAATAATAGGATTGTACCAGGGAAGGGATCTCCGTTTTACGAAGCACAAAATTAACAAAAATAGACGCCGGGACAATCATTTTCACCCGGAATGGCTCCATGCCTTTCATCCTTTTTCTCAGGACAGCATCGGAACGGAGCAATATCTGATGAATTTTCCGGTATATGTCCGGAGGTATTTCCTGCCACGATTTATTGCTTTTGGGGATCCATCCTTTTCCTGCCGCCAAGGATCGCAGGGTGTCGAAAGTGCCGGCAGCGCCTATCAGCATGCCGGGATGGTGTCGTGAAACAACTTCCCACAACTCGGGCAAGTTTTGGTCGAGGTAATCTTCCAGGGTTTGGATGTTATCTTCCGTCACAGGGTCGGAGAGATCAAACAGTTCCAGTAGCCGGGTGACGCCCAGGGGAAAGCTTTTCTTCCAGATAATTCCTTCCGGTTGCGAGGCCAAAATGAACTCCACGCTGCCTCCACCGACATCCATGATCAGGAATGTACCCTCGGGATGAATACTATGTGTGACGCCGGTATAAATTAACAAAGCTTCTTCATCGCCTGAGATGATCCGGACATCAATGCCGGTAATTTCTTTGATTCTGTCGAGCAGTTCTTTGCTGTTGGTGGCAGAACGAAGGGCCGAGGTGCCGGAAGCCAGAATTTCCTGCACATGGTAACGGTCTGCGATCTCTTTATAGCGGATCATCGCCTCTACGGCCCTGAGCTTCGCTTCCGGGGTGATGATCTTTTGCTGCATCCCTCCTTTCCCCAGCTTTACGGGGATCTTTTCAAAATATATCTCCGTCATCTTCTGTCCGTTCACTCCGGCAATCAGGAGGTTGAATGTGTTGGTGCCCATGTCGATGACGGCGATAGGTGCGGAAGTCATATTGTTCGGGTTTTCAGAATGATTATTTTCATTCGTTTTTATTAGTAATTTCTGAATCTTATCCATTTCCACATCTCTTTCCAGGTAGGTTTCTTCCCATACATAAGAATGCCTGTCCGGTATATTTTGGCAGCCACCCAGGTGGTTCCGATAAAGGTTATGAACAGCAGAACAACAGACACTATCAGTTGCCATACCGGTACACCGAAAGGCAGGCGGGCCATCATCACCACCGGCGAGGTGAAGGGAATCAGCGATCCCCAGAAAGCCAGTTGGCTCTCCGGGTTTTGGAAAGTTCCCATTGCAATAAACAGGGCCAGTATCAACGGAATGGTGATAGGGAGCATAAACTGCTGGGTGTCTGTCTCATTGTCCACGGCAGCCCCTACGGCAGCAAACAGGGAGGCATACAGAAGATACCCTCCGAGGAAGAACAGGATGAAAGCACCGATGATAAGACCCCAATTGACAGACTTCAGTGCATTAAGTATCCTCTCTGCCTGTGACAGCTCCTTCTGTCCGATGATCTTTGTGTTGGCCTGATTTGTTGGCAATGCTTGTCCGGCATTGTCAGAGAAAAGGTTGGTGGGTATCTTTATGGTCTTGTTTGATTTGTTATTATGCATTACGACGCCAGTAGTGGCAGTAACAAGGACCAGCGTCAGAGCGATCCATAGGACAAACTGGGTGAGTCCTACCAGTGCGATGCCAATAATCTTGCCCATCATAAGCTGGAAAGGCTTGACCGAAGATATAAGCACTTCAATAATGCGGTTGGTCTTTTCTTCTATAACACCCCGCATGACCATGGCGCCAAACATAAAGGTCAACATGTATATCAACAGACCGGAGATATAAGCCAGTGCCATGGCGATACCGGTGCTGGTCTCTTTTTCTTCGCCCGAAGCATTGATAACAATGGTCTGAAGCTGTACATCCGTTTCCACCGATTTGAGAATCTTATCCAGGTCTTTGATATTGTAAGCAAGCAGTTTCTGTCGTTCGATCTCTTTCTTAAGGACTTCGGAGATGTAGGTTACCACCTCTGGCGAAGGTTGTTTATGTGAGATAAGTTGCACAGCTGATGGGATGTAGCTAATTTTGGGAGAGATATACAGGATGGCATAATAGCCCAGCTCATCAAAGTGTTTCTTTAGCGAATCCAGCCGTACGTTCTCCAGATAATCAAATTTAAGGTATTTGGTAGGGTGTATTTTCCCTTTGAAAAAATGCCCCTGTTGTTCCACTACGGCAATCTTTTTCATTTCCTGCCCTTTGGATGACATGATAAGAACAGGTATGACAAACATGGCTGCCATGAAAACAGGTGTCAGTAGAGTGAGGATAATAAAAGATTTTTTCCTGACACGGGTCAGATATTCCCGGCGAATGACCAGTCCTGTTTTACTCATGGCGTTGGATTTTTATTTTTTTATTCGGCGATCACAACTTTTTATATTTTTTTCGGTATTCGCTTACCACTTTTATGAAAATATCATTCATACTGGGAGTGATCTTATTAAAAGAGATAATCTTTCCGGCTTCCAGTAAGGAATACAGGGCATCATTGGCCGATCCGTTGTTAGACAGGCGAATACGCACAATGCTTTCGTTGTTTTCCTTTTTATGTTCCAGGATATGAAAACGCGTGTTGAGGGTGGCAGTAAGCAGGTTGATATCCCCGTCAAAACGCAGTTCATATTCGTTTTCCGAATATTTTTCCCGTATCTCTCCTATAGGCCCTTCCAGCAGAGTGCGGGATTCGTTGATCAGTGTAATATGGTCGCACAGTTCTTCCACGGATCCCATATCGTGGGTGGAGAAAATGATGGTGGCTCCCTTTTCCCGCAACGAGAGGATTTCTTTTTTAAGCTGTTGTGTGTTGATGGGATCAAAGCCGGTGAAAGGTTCGTCGAAGATCATCAGTTTGGGTTCATGGATGACGGTTACGATAAACTGTATCTTTTGCTGCATTCCTTTGGATAATTCCTCTACTTTTTTGTTCCACCACGAGCTGATTCCGAATTTCTCAAACCAGTGTTTCAGTTGTTTCAGGGCGTCGTGCCGTGAGAGTCCTTTGAGCTGTGCCAGGTACAGTGCCTGTTCACCCACTTTCATCTTTTTATATAAACCTCTTTCTTCGGGCAGATAACCGATGGTGTAGATATCTTCCCGGGTCATAGGTCTTTTTATGTACGTGAGTGTTCCCTCGTCGGGTGCAGTGATCTGGTTGATGATCCGAATGAGAGTTGTCTTTCCCGCTCCGTTGGGACCCAGGAGTCCGTAAATACTGTTTTCAGGCACCTTTATGGTCACATGGTCCAGTGCGCAATGGCTCGAGAAATTCTTTACAATGTTTTCTGCCTGAAATAAGATCATATCGTCAAGGTTAATGTCACCGGATCAGGTGTGTCGGAAGATTTTATTCGAAGAAGCTCTTTACCCGATCAAAGAAACCTTTATCATGTTTTGGGGGTTTGGGTTTGAACTCTTCCGATTCGTCAAGTTTCTCCAGGATCTTTTTTTCTTCGCGGCTCAGGTTTTTAGGGATCCATACATTGACGTATATAAGCAGGTCTCCCCGTCCGTACCCATGGATATCAGGCAGGCCTTTACCGCGGATGCGCAAGATTTTGCCGGGTTGTGTGCCGGGGTCTATCCTGATCTTTATCTTCCCGTTCACGACAGGTACTTCTACCTGTGTTCCCAAGGCTGCCTGGGTGATGCTCAGGTAGAGTGGGTAGATTAGGTTTTTCCCGTCGCGTATCAATTCGGGGTGTTCAATTTCTTCGATCAGCACGATCAGGTCGCCTTTCAGTCCACCGCTACGGGAGGCATTTCCCTGTGAGTTAAGAGATAGCTGCATTCCGTCTTCCACGCCTGCCGGGATATTGATGCTGATGACTTCTTCTCCTCGTACCACACCTTCGCCGTGGCATACGGGGCATTTTGTCTGTATAATGCGACCTTGTCCGTGACAGGTAGGACAGGAGGTGGTTGTTTGCATACGCCCCAGAAAAGTGTTCATGACCTTGGTTACCTGACCCCGCCCATGGCAAGTAGGGCAGGTGGTGAAAGAAGTTCCGTCTTTGGCGCCAGTGCCGGCACAGGCTGAACAGGGTATGTCCTTATGTATCTTAACATTTTTCTCTACACCATGAGCGATTTCTTCCAGCGTCAGTTTCACCCTGATACGTATGTTGCTTCCTTTTGACCTGCGTGAGGAGGAATGACCGCTTCCGAAACCCCCGAAGCCAAAATCTCCAAAGATATCACCGAAATGTTCAAAGATGTCGTCAATGTTCATCCCACCGCCGCCAAAACCTGAGGAAGAGCCTACGCCGGCATGACCGAATTGGTCGTAACGGGCTCTTTTGTCCGGATCACTAAGCACCTCATAAGCTTCCGCTGCTTCTTTGAACTTTTCTTCTGCCTCGGGGTCCCCCGGGTTTTTATCCGGATGAAATTTCAGAGCTTGCCTGCGGTAGGCTTTTTTGATTTCTTCCTGGGTGGCTGTTTTTGAAACTCCAAGTACTACATAATAATCTCTTTTGGACATAATTCAGGTTATTAGGGGTCATCGGTACGGATCCGTTTACTATTGTTATTCTCCTATAACGACTTTGGCATGTCGCAGTACTTTTCCTTTCAGAAAATAACCTTTCTGCAGCACATCGACTATTTTGCCTTTAAGATCATCCTCCTGAGCCGGTATTTTGGTGACTGCATCATGCAGGTCCGGGTCGAAAGTCTGATGCAGGACCTTCATTTCCTCTACCCCATTTTGTTTCAGAAAATCTTTTATTTTGTTGTATATCAAAGATATTCCTTCTACGTAGCTCTTGCATTCCTCATGTCCGGGTAATGAAGCCATAGCCCTGTCAAAGTCATCAATCACCGGCAACAGCGAAAGCAGAACCCCCTCGGAAGCAAATTTGGTTAGATCGGCTTTTTCACGCAACGTTCTTTTCCGGTAGTTGTCAAATTCGGCAGACAATCTCAGATAACGGTCCTGCACTTCTTCATATTTGGCTTTGTAGGAAATATGTTTTTTTTTTGTGTGTTGTTTTTCCTCTGCTTGTTTTTCTGATTCCGTATGTTGTTTCTGTTCCAGTATTTTTTTCTGTTCTCCCCTGTTTTCTTTTTCTTCTATTTTGTTCTTTTTTTCCTGTTCTTTGTTGATTTTTGTCATATCTCCAATTTTTTTTGGTTTTGAAAAAATTATCAAAAGCCTCCTGCAAAATACCTGCCAAATGCTACAGACGGACAAATTGACAGAATAAGTTTCAGGGTATGAAAATATAGCGGGGACATCAGCCAGTACGTTGAATATCTGCTCCGAGAGCATTGAGCCGTTTGTCAATGCTTTCATAGCCGCGGTCGATCTGCTCGACATTGTGGATAATACTGATACCTTCGGCCGACAGGGCTGCGATAAGCAGGGCGACGCCGGCACGTATATCCGGTGATGTCATGGTTGTGCCGCGAAGCTTGATTTTATTATCGAGGCCTATGACGGTGGCCCGGTGAGGGTCGCACAAGATGATCTGTGCTCCCATGTCAATAAGTTTGTCCACAAAGAAAAGACGGCTTTCGAACATTTTCTGATGAATCAGTACACTTCCCCGAGCCTGTGTGGCAACCACCAGGAAGACACTGATCAAATCGGGTGTGAGGGCCGGCCAGATGCCGTCGGAGATGGTCATGATCGATCCGTCGAGGAAAGACTCAATGGTATAATGATCATGAGCCGGGACAAAAATATCATCTCCTTTCCTTTCCAGACGTATGCCCAGGCGGCGAAAAGCATCAGGAATCAGTCCGAGATGATCGAAGGACACATTTTTTATGGTTAGTGCTGATCCTGTCATGGCAGCCATGCCGATAAAACTGCCTGTCTCGATCATATCCGGCAGGATGGTATGCTTACACCCGTGCAAAGACCCGACGCCTTTGATGTGCAGGAGATTGGACCCGATGCCGCTGATATTGGCACCCATATGGCAGAGCATGTGACAAAGTTGCTGAATATAAGGCTCACAGGCAGCATTGAAAAGTGTCGTTTTTCCCTCGGCCAGAACAGCGGCCATGATTAGGTTGGCTGTACCTGTGACAGAGGCTTCGTCAAGCAACATGTATGTCCCTTTGAGGTGGGTAGCCTGCAGGGAGAAGGCGTTTTCCTGCTGATTGTATTCAAAAGAAGCTCCCAGGCTCTGAAAGCCTTTCAAATGGGTGTCTATCCTGCGACGGCCTATCTTGTCTCCTCCCGGTCGAGGGATATATCCCTGCCCGAAACGTGCCAGCATAGGACCGGTGATCATGACTGAACCACGCAGACTCTCGGCGATATTCCGGAATTCCCTTGTCCTGAGTTGCCGGGGATCCACATTTGCAGCACGGAAAGAGAAGTCGTGATTCCCCAGGGGTTTTGTTTCTACGCCGAGGATCTTCAACAGTTCTATCATGCGTAGTACATCCCGTATCAGTGGGATGTTGTGAACGATGACTTCGTCGGGGGTGAGAAGGGTGGCGGCTATGATCTGAAGGGCTTCGTTCTTGGCCCCCTGCGGAACAATCTCTCCTGATAACGTTTTTCCTCCTGTGATCCTGAAAGTAGCCATCCCGGCAATTATTTTTTACGTCTTTTTTTCCTGCCTTGGTGCTTGGACTGGGTGGGCATAACGATGGCCAGATCCTTGTCACTGCGCAGAACAATGTTTCTGTTTACCTTCAGAGCTCCCTGAGAAAGTTCTTCAAGATCTTTGAAGATAGCTTCATCGGATACCTGACGGCGGTTCCACATCAGATACTGCCGTTTCATCTGGTTGGCCAAGTCTTCGGTGGCCTGTTCCTTGGCCGGTCCGTCTTCCATCTTGATAATTTCTTTGATAATCTCTTCCACCAGATAGCCGTAATGTTTGAAACGTATGTTGTGGGAGGTGTATGGGACCCTGCGGGGCTTCTTGGCCAGTTTTTCTTCGGTGGGCATCTCATAGGGTGAGTCCACATCCAGCTCGAAATTGGTCATGATGGCCAAATGGTCCCACAACTTATGTTCGAAATCCTCAAGATCACGGGTTTGAGGATACATGCCTGCCATGACAGAGATGATCGTACGGGCAGCACGTGTCCTCTCCTCACGGTCTTCAATGGTCATCATATAGTCAACCATCCTCTGAAGATTCCGGCCATATTCCGGCAACCTCATAGGATCGCGGGTTGTGTTATAATCGAATTTTTGTTTCATTGGTGAAAATGTATTGACGTAATTATTCCTGTTTTCCCGGTAGGAAGTTCGGATCAGAATCATGTTGAATTAAACAACCGGTTTTACAATTTTTAGTTTTGCAAATTTAAGCAATAATTGCTTTTGTCCGAACTCTTTAAAGAAAACAGTTGCTTTAGTATCCGGAAAAACGCCTTCTATCTGCAACACCTTGCCTTTTCCGAAGCGGGCATGTTCTACTTCCATTCCGGCTTGTATTTCTTCGGGATCGTCCGGTACGAAAGGAATGTCAGTCTTTTTCCCGGTGGAGATAATATGTGTTTTTTCCCCTCCTTGACGGCTTCGGGGTGGAGAAAAAGATCTTTTTTCATAGCCCGTGTCCCGGTATTCTTCGTTTTCCGTATTGACGGACAGGAAAGCAGATCCAGAGACCGGATAATCCAGGTACTGCGGATTTATCTCACGAATAAAACGACTGGGGTGTGAAAAAGTAATACCTCCCCAGCGAAAGCGTGTTTTGGCATAAGAAATGGTAACCCGTTCCTTGGCACGGGTCAGGGCGACATAAAAAAGCCTTCGTTCTTCTTCTAACTCACGTTGTGAGTTGACCGAAGGCTGCGAAGGAAACAGGTTTTCTTCCATGCCTGCAATAAAGACATGCCTGAACTCCAGCCCTTTGGCTGCATGAACGGTCATGATTTTTACTGTGTCCAACTCTTCCGTCTCGGTGTCCTGGTCGGTGAGAAGGGTCACATTTTGCAGGTATTCATCGAGTCCGACGAACCGGCCTTCCTGTTCGGGGGCAGCGATAAATTCACTGATCCCGTTGAGTAACTCACGTACATTTTCATACTTACTCACCTCTTCTGGGGCCGTGCCGTTGTGCAAGTTTTTCAGGATACCGCTTTTGCGGGTGATCTCAAAAGCCAGTTCATAAGCGTCTTTTTGGTTTTGCTGGTCAGCGAACTCCCGGATCATGGCTGAGAACTCTTCCAGCTTCTTCCGTGTTCCCGTATGGATTTTCAGTCCGTTTTCTTCCGGATGGGATACAATCTCCCACATGGGTTTTCCCGTATCGTTGGCCAAGGATTCCAGTTTTTCAAGGGTGGTTTTTCCGATGCCGCGTGCCGGGTAATTGATGATTCTTTTCAAGGCTTCGTCATCACGGAGGTTGACCACCAGCCTGAAATAAGCCAGCACGTCCTTGATCTCTTTCCTCTGATAGAAAGAGATACTGCCATACACACGGTAGGGAATGTTGCGTTTTCTGAACGTTTCCTCAAACACACGCGACTGGGCATTGGTACGATAGAGAACAGCAAAGTCATTGTATTTCATCTGAAACCTCAGATGTTCGTCAAAGATCTCATTAACGACCAGGAAACCCTCTTCCCGGTCGGTTTCAGCTTCCATGATCTTTATTTTTTCTCCTGCATCCTTTTTTGAAAAAACCTCTTTGGAAATCTGTTTCGAGTTATGGCGGATAAGGCTGTTGGCAGCATTCACAATGTTGCGGGTAGAGCGGTAGTTTTGTTCCAGTTTGAAAACCCTGGCTTCAGGATAGTCTTTCCGGAAGTTCAGAATATTCTCGATGCATGCCCCACGGAAAGCATAAATGCTCTGGGCGTCGTCTCCCACCACGGAAATGTTTTTATGGTCTTCAGATAGTTTTTTCAGGATCATGTACTGGGCCAGGTTTGTATCCTGGTATTCATCTACCAGAATATACCGAAACTGCTGGCGGTATTTGTTTAGCACATCCGGGAAATCGCGGAACAGGATGTTGGTGTTGAGTAGCAGATCATCGAAATCCATAGCCCCGGCTTTGTGGCAGCGGCGGGCATAAATCTTGAAGATCTCTCCCATACGATCCCTTCTTTTGTATTTGTCGTATTGTGTCAGCTCGGAGATACTGCTGTAAACATCCGGGGTGATCAGTGAATTTTTTGCGGCGGAGATGCGACTGTATACTTCTGAAGGCTTGTAAACCTTTTCGTCCAGCCTCATTTCTTTTACGATGGTCTTGATCAGGTTTTTCGAGTCGGTGGTGTCGTAAATGGTGTATGAGGAGGGGTATTTGAGCAGATGGGCTTCATTACGAAGGATGCGGGCGAAGATAGAGTGAAAGGTGCCCATCCAGACATAGCGGGATGCCTTTTCTCCCACCAGCCGGGTGATCCTTTCCTTCATCTCACGGGCAGCCTTATTGGTGAAGGTCAGAGCCAGAATGGTGTGGGACGGTATGTTTTGCGATAACAGGTATGCCATACGATAGGTCAACACACGGGTTTTTCCCGAACCTGCTCCGGCAATGATCAGAGAGGGTCCTTTTATATGCTGAACCGCTTCGCGCTGTACCTTATTTAAGTCTGATAAAAAGTCCACAAGTATAAAAATCGTTCAAAAATACAGAACCTTTGGGAATAATCAGTGGATTTTTAATAATTCTGTTATGGTTTTTATTAACAACATCTGCGTTATGGTCCTTTTTTTGCAAAGAATATGTAAGGAATCATCGCAAAGTTTACAGAATCAACCAAAGGAGTTGGTTCAGTTTTATAAAGGTTAATTTTGATTTATCCCAAGTATTATGAATTGAAAAATTCAACCAGGCGAATAAAAATACATATTATTTTTAGAGGAAATTGCGCAACAGAGTTATTGTAAATGGCTCTATTGCGCATAAGCCGAAGGCTGCATTGGGTTTACCCTGACAAGAAAATCTTACATTCCATTTTGATGGAATGCTATGATTTTCTCCGTCCATTAAGCAATAGAATTTTTCTATTGCTTAATTTGGATTTATTATTTAAAACCTTACGATAAAATATTTTGCCGTATTTTCGTTTTTTAATTAATTCGCAGAATTAATACATATTTACAGGCTGGATATTGAAGAGATTTGTCAACATATTGCCAAAAAAGATATTTATAATTATGGCAATCTCTTTGTTTGCAGTCGGTAGTGTGCAGGCGCAGATACAGGGCAACGGTTATTCCTTACTGGAATGGACTCATTACGATACGGTATCACAACACAGCGATCCGATTTTTATTTACTGTCCGGATGAAAACGGCAAGCCGGTATTGGGCAGTTTGACGGCAATGCCTCCCGGCGGAATGGGCAGCTGGGATTTTACATGGAGCTTTTACAATTCTGTCACCAACAGTTATGATTCGACTATTCTGGTAGAAAACGAAGTGTCTTCTTCAACTATTACTGGACTGGGCAGTGGCGGTTATGCTGTCAGGATCCGGGATATGGTCTCCATGGATACGACCTTTTATGCCTGGGTGTTCGTGGATACGCCGCAGGTGAAAGCTTCCGTGCTGAATTTTACCTGTGATTATGTTGCACTGAAGGGCGATACGGCTTCGATCCCTTTTACATATTATAATATGAACAAAGACTCGGCCATAACCCTGAGAAACGGTCTTACTTTTTTGTGGACCTCTGATCCCCAGTCTGCCATACCCTGGCCCGATCTTGAACCCGATCCGATTATTTACAAGCCTCCTTATGAAGATACCTGGTATTATTTGACGGTGACAGACAGTTTCGGGTGTAATGTTAGCTCTTCTGTTTTTTACGAGACCATTCATGTCAAAGCTGATTTTGAGGTGAACCCGGAAAACGGAGAAGCTCCGTTGGAGGTGTCTTTTACCAATAAATCCATCAACGGGGTGGAGTTTGAGTGGAAGTTTGGGGATGATTCCGTTTTTTACGGGGAAACACCGGATCCGCATACCTATTACATCCCGGACGACTACGTCCCGGTGTTGATTGCCAAAAGCGAAGAAGGTTGTATTGACAGCCTCTCTTTCGAATTTATTCATGTAGAGCCCTCGGCACTGGAAATCCCCAATGTCTTTACTCCCAATGGGGATAGTTACAATGATTATTTCCGGGTGGCTGCCAAATCGTTGCGTTATCTTCATATTAAAGTTTACAACCGGCAGGGAGTAAAAGTGTATGAGTTTGAAGGACAAGGGAATGTTCTTAAAGATTATGACGGCTGGGACGGCCGGATCAATGGCCATGGTGCCGCCAGCCCCGGTGTGTATTACTACATTATTCGCGCGGTGGGATGGGATGATGTGAAATACAAGGGGAAAGAATACCGGGGAATGGTCTATTTGTTCAGGGAGAAGAAATAGTTTATGGGGAAGGGTTAAGGATTAAGTGATAAGTTGCAAAACATAGGTTACATTTTAAAAAAGGCGAAGTAATAAAATAATCAAAAACATGCTCAATGTTTTGATCTCTTTTTACAATCAGTTTATTGTCTCTTATTAAAATTATTGCTTTGACATAACTAAACTAAACTAAACATCAGTTTCTCTTTTATTAAAAAATCTCACCAAATACGTATCCCTAAGTTTATAAGCATTTTGTAGAGAAAGAAAAGACGAGCGATCTTTGCTGGAAAAACGGACATGGGCAGAGAAGAAAAAAGAGAGATGATGGTATCGCTAGTACACCAATGGCAGGAAACTGGATGATACAAAAAGGCTTTGCAGAGACGTACGGAATATAACTCTTCATTCTGCAATACTGGATACGTAAGAAACGAAAAGGTTTTTTGTTGTTTTAAAAAATCAATAAGCATTAAAGCTTTTGCATGCTAAGTATATTTTTCTAAATTTGCAGACCTTAAAATGACGTTTTTGATTTTAATAAGGATTTTCGGGGTGTAGCGCAGCCCGGTTAGCGCACCTGCTTTGGGAGCAGGGGGTCGTGAGTTCGAATCTCACCACCCCGACAAACCTCAAAAAAGCCGGCACTTGTGCCGGCTTTTCTTTTTCCGAAGCGTAGAAAGCTTGCTTTCAAAAGCGAAAGGAAAAAGAAAAGCTGTAACTGCAGGAGAGAGTAGCTTTTTTGAGGTTTGAATCACCCCCCCCAAGAGATCACGGCCGAACGGAGAGAGGTCGTAATCTCCGGAGTGTAGAAAACTACCATTTGCAAAAGCAAAAACTATAAAATCCATTTTTTCTTTACTGTTTCCTTTTTCATCGCTTTTCCCAGCATTTCCAGAAACTCTTTGCGAGGGATCTCACGGGCGCCCAGCGAAGCAAGGTATTCTGTCGGTATCTGTGCATCGATGAAATTAAAATTATGTTGCTTGCACCACTGCGTCAGATGGAACAATGCCACCTTGGAGGCGTCCGTTGTCAGATGGAACATCGACTCGCCGAAAAAAGCACCGCCCAGGGATACGCCGTACAATCCTCCCACCAGCTCTCCCCGGTGCCAGGTCTCAAAAGAATGAGCGTAGCCCATCTCATGCAGACGAATATATGCTTCTTTCATCTCCGGGGTGATCCAGGTACCGTCTTCACCTTTGCGGGGGACTTTGGCACATTGTTCGATAACTTCCGGGAAAGCCGTATCCGGCAGACATTTAAATTTCCCTGACCGCAGCACCTGTCGCAGGCTGTGGGAAACCTTCATCTCATCGGGGAATAATACCATCCTCGGGTCGGGTGACCACCACAGAATGGGCATGCCTTCGCTATACCATGGAAAGATACCTTTCGAATAGGCTTCCAACAGGGTTTCCGGCTCGAGGTTACCTCCTGTCGCCACGATGCCTTCCGGCGTCGCCTGCTCCGGATCAGGAAAATGTATTGACATTTGTTGTCTTTATAAATTCAGGACAAAAATAATTTTTTCAGCGTATATTTTATATCATTACCTTTGTTCCCCTGATTGATTCTATGACAAAGAAGGACGACAGGTTGACAAATGTGTATGCGGAACATCCGCAGCGGGATTATTTTGTCCGGTCTGTAAAAAACAGCAATCCGGCATTGTGGCATCTGAAGGGATTGAGCGGATCCTCCCCTGCATTGTTTGCGGCAAACGTACTGCCTTCTCTTTCCGGTACCCATCTTTTTGTGTTGCCCGATATGGAGGCGGCAGCCTATTTCTACAACGATCTGGAAAGTTTTTCTTCCGGCTATGAGGTCAAATTCCTGCCATCTTCTTTTAAGCGGCATATCAAGTACGGCCAGCAGGATCCTTCCAATAAAATCATGCGCACGGAGATTCAGCGGATGCTTTCCGGGGAGAAAAGAAAACTGGCCCTTGTTACCTGGCCCGAGGCCCTGGCAGAGAAAGTAGTCAACCGCAAGACGTTGCTGAAGAACAGCATTAAAATAAAGACAGGGGAATACTTATCGCTGTCCGGTCTGGAGGAGAAGCTGACGGATCAGGGATTCCGGCTGGTGGACTTTGTTACAGAACCTGGTGAATATGCGCTGCGGGGCGGCATCGTGGATGTTTTTTCTTATGGCGATGAGAAGCCTGTGCGGATAGATTTCTCAGGGAATGTCATTGATTCTATCCGGACGTTTGACATAGAGAGCCAGCTCTCCATCGACAAGGTTCCTTCTGTCACCCTGCTGCCCGACCTGAACAGCCGCCTCGAGGTGACGGAAAAGGTGTCCGTACTCTCTCTGCTACCCCCTTCCGCTATGGTGTGGGTGAAAGACCTTACATTGATCACGGGCATGATCGCACAGTTGCGGGATATTCAGACCGTAAGGCCGGAAGATGCGGATGAAGAACAGAAGACAGGCGAGCCGGTGGCCCTGATGGAGCCGGAAGAAATGCAGAAGGTGTTCCGGAAGTACAGGACGGTGGAATTTGCGGCCACCACCAGTTTGCCTGCAGACAACATAATAGAATTCCATACTTCTCTCCAGCCCGCTTTCCGGAAAAACTTTGATATGCTGGCGCAGAAGATGCTGGAAGATCAGAAATTGGGATATACACATTATCTCCTGTCGGATAATCCGGGCCAGCTCGAGCGGTTACAGGAGATACTGCATAACCTGGTCCCTGAACTGCAATATGAGATCTGTCACCGGAGCTTGCACGAGGGGTTTACGGATCATGACCTGCGGGTGTCGCTTTATACCGACCACCAGATCTTTGAACGATATCAGAAGTACAGGCTGGAAAAAAACTTTACACGGAAAGAGGCGTTAACCGTCGAGGAGCTGAAAGCCCTGCATCCCGGTGATTATGTAGTGCATGTGGATCACGGCATCGGACAGTTTGCCGGATTGGAGCGTATCAATAACAATGGCCGCATTCAGGAGGTGGTGAAGCTGGTGTATCGTGACCATGATATTCTGTATGTAAGTATCCACAGCCTGCACCGGATCTCCAAATATAAGGGCAAGGACAATATCCCGCCGAAGATCCACAAACTGGGCAGCAAGGCTTGGAAGAACCTGAAGGAGAAGACCAAAAACCGTGTCAAGGATATCGCCCGCGAGCTGATTGTCCTTTATGCCAAACGCATGGAGAAGCCGGGTTTTGCCTTTTCGCCGGATAGTTACCTGCAGCAGGAGCTGGAGGCTTCTTTCCTATATGAGAATACGCCGGACCAGGTGACGGCCACACAAAAAGTGAAGGAGGGCATGGAGACAGCCCATCCCATGGATATGCTGGTATGTGGGGATGTGGGATTCGGCAAGACAGAAGTGGCTATACGGGCGGCTTTCAAAGCGGTGGCCGACAGCAGACAGGTGGCGGTGCTGGTGCCTACTACCATTCTGGCCATGCAACACTTCCGGACTTTTTCCGAACGGCTGAAAGATTTTCCGGCTACGGTGGATTATATCAGCCGTCTGAAGAAACCGGCAGCCCAGAAAGAGACACTGCGGCGCCTGGCTGAAGGAAAGATAGACATCATTATCGGTACTCACCGCCTGATCAGTAAGGATGTAAAATACAAAAATCTGGGGTTGCTGGTCATTGACGAGGAACAGAAATTCGGCGTGGCAGCCAAGGAAAAGCTCAAACAGATGCGGGCAGAGGTGGATACACTCACCCTTACCGCTACGCCTATCCCCAGAACCTTGCAGTTCTCGCTGATGGGTGCCCGCGACCTGGCGATCATGAACACGCCGCCACCCAACCGGCATCCGATTATTACCGAACTGCACCGGTTCAATGAGACGATCATCCGTGAAGGGATCGAATACGAGATGAATCGTGGCGGACAGGTGTTCTTTATACATAACAGAGTGGACAATATTCATGCGATCGCCCGGAAAATAGGAAAGATCGTTCCGAATGTCCGTATAGGTATAGCCCATGGGAAGATGGAAGGACGTGAACTGGAGTCGGTGATGTTGGACTTTATCCGGGGAAAGTATGATGTACTGGTGGCTACCACCATCATTGAGTCGGGACTGGATATCCCCAATGCCAATACGATCTTTATCAACAACGCGCAGCATTTTGGTTTAAGCGATTTGCATCAGTTGCGGGGCCGGGTGGGGCGGTCCAACAAAAAAGCGTTCTGTTACCTGCTGACGCCGCCGCTCACGCTGGTGACACCCGAGGCACGCCGCCGTCTCAAAGCCCTGGCAGAGTTCTCGGAGTTGGGTAGCGGCTTTAACATTGCCTTACAGGACCTCGATATCAGGGGAGCAGGGAACCTGCTGGGGGCCGAGCAAAGCGGTTTTATTGCCGATATCGGCTTCGAGACGTATCAACGAATTTTGAAAGAGGCCATGCAGGAGCTGAAAGAAGAAGAATTCAGTGAACTGTATGACGGCAGGGAAGGAGCGGCAAAGCAACCGGAAGGAGAACGGCTCTTTATTCAGGATGCCCGTATTGAAACGGACATGAGCGTGATGTTCCCGGATGAGTATATCAGCAATATCACCGAGAAGATGAAGTTGTACCGGCAATTAAACAATCTGAACGACGAAGAGGCGTTGAAGGCTTTTGAGCGGATGCTGGAAGACCGCTTCGGACCGTTGCCCCCGGCAGCAAAGGCCTTGACGGATATCGTACGGATCCGGTGGATAGCCATGCGTCTGGGGATGGAACGTATCGTGCTGAAACAGGACTGCCTCAGGGCTACCTTTATCAGCGACAAGAACTCCCCCTTTTATAACTCGGATGTCTTCCGGAATCTGCTGTTTTATATTCAGAAAAAGCCCTTGCATTTTCAACTAAAAGAACAAAATGAGAAACTTACGCTGACTGTTCCTGGGATTGATACGGTGGAAAAGGCGTTGGCACTGGTGAGGGAGATGGAGAAGGATTGTCTGGAGACGAAAAGACCGGGTTCCGTAGTGAGTGTGAGATGATTTGGGATAATGCGAATGATCAGAGAGCTAACCCTGTAAAATACAATCCCAGAGCAACTGTAATACCCATCAAAAACACCCATAAAAGATTCAGCTTAAAATAACGAATAAGGATGAAGCTGCCCACAGCAAAGACCCAGCTTAAAGGATGGGTCAGGCTTACCTTGCCTAAGCTGATCACGACCCAGAGTAACATCCCGGTGAAAGCGCTCATGATCCCTTTGATAGCAAACTGTATCCACCTGTGTTGCCTGATATTATTATATATTTCTGTAACGATAAGCGTATAAAAGAAGGAAGGGAAAAACATCCCGAAGGTAGCGGCCACACTTCCCCGGAACCCGGCAACCTTATAACCTATAAATGTTGCTGTAATCAGAAATGGTCCCGGTGTGATCTGTCCGAAAGCGATCCCGTCGGCGAACTGTTGCATGGTGAGCCAGTGGTGGCTGACGACAGCTTCCTGCTGCAAAAGGGGCATGATGGTAAAACCGCTGCCAAAGGCCACGGCTCCTACCTTAAACATGGAAAATAGAAGCTTTGCCAGAATATTGTGGCTAAGAAGGCCTGTCAAAAAAATGGCAGCAAAAACAACGCCGGTAATCCCAATTGCTGTCAACCGCTGCGAAAATTTTCCGGGAAGAGATATCGAATCCTGCTGATTTTGAACTTTACCTCCCTGTGCATCATCATTTGTAACCATGCGAAAAATAAACGCTATAATAACAGCCACCAGAATTACGATCAAAGCGTTGATATGATATAACAATAGCAGGAAAGAAGTGCCGGCGATGATGGCATTCTTCCCATTCTTAATATAACGGTTGCCAAAATCGAGTAAGACATTTACGACTACACCGACGACCATGGCTTCCAGTGCTATAAACAAAGGATGTACCCAGGCAATGGATCCGTAGGAAAAATACAACCAGGACAGAAACAAGATCAGCAGATAGGAAGGCAGAATAAAAAAGAAGGAAGCCAGAGCGCCTCCGGTGAATCCTTTCAGGCGGTAAGAACAATAAGTTGCGAGGTTATACATGATGGGGCCGGGATAAAACTGCACCATGGCTATCCCCTCATCCACCTCCTCGCGGCTGAGCCATTTGTTCCCTATGATCAGGGTTTTGATCTGCTGAAGGATGGCCATACCGTAAGCCGTCAGCCCAATCTTAAAAAATGACCAAACGAATCGTGCTGTTGAAACTTCCGGTTGTCTCCGCTCTTGTTTTTCCATTATGTTGTTTTGTATTACAGCCTTTTTTTATTGGCAAATAAGGTATTATTTTTTTATCCTCCAAAAGCATCCACAAAAATGTTTTGTTCCGGGACTTCTTTTTCCTTCAGCACGTTCAACACGGCCCGTACGGTTTTGGTAGGTCCGGCCACATAAGCATCCCAGTGTCTCAGCACGGTTGGTTCCTTTGCCAAAACATCATACACTGTACCCTGGCTGAATAAGATTCCTTTGGGAGGTTTGAATCCGTCGGAAATGGTTCGGGCGGTAAGGACGATCTTCATATTTGGATTTTTCTCTTTCCATTCCTGTAATTTTTCAAGACGGAAGAAGTCGGAAGTATCAGTTATCCCCCAATACAACATCATCGTCCGGGATGGGTTGAATTCAATTTGCTGTTCGATCATCGCTTTGATTGGAGCAAAGCCGGTGCCTCTCCCAACGAACAGCAAGGGTTTGTCCGGAGGGGATTTTAGCCAGAAATTACCCATAGGACCGATGCCGATCAGTTCATCGCCTTCTTTCATCTCCTCGAAAGCCCAGGTAGTAAAGCGGCCCCCTTCCACTCTGCGGAGGTTCACTTCAAAACTTCCGTCCGGGCGGGGTGCACTGCCTATGGAATAAGCCCTGACGGTCCACTGGATATCTTCTCTCGGGATCCCGTGCCACGGTTTGGTGAATCTTGGATCTGGCATAATGTTGTCCTCCTATTATAGT
>DRPN01000021.1 GCA_011374625.1 Bacteroidota bacterium | reverse complement strand
TTCGTTTGTAAATCATTGTTTATTGATATTAAATTTTACTGGCAGTAAAATTTAATATCTCACTTTAAAACTGGTGATTTACTTTTGCCAATTTTTGATGATTTACTTTTGCGAAAATTTGATAATTGCAAGTTACTGCTTACATCTGTTTATTTTTATTTTTTAAAGGTCAGATGGAACTTACCATGATAAAATAATTATGCACGTGTGTGTTAAAATCATAATTATTTTATCATGGACGTTTCATAATAGCGTTATTTACTCTACAATCCATTCAAGTATTCCCATCCGGTCACTATCATTCATATCAAAATTAAACCTTAATGTGTTTGTCTCAATTGGAGTAAAATCAATTTCAAGATAAGTGTCTTCCTGATTATGAATAGTATCTTTTTGATCTACTGAACTCCAGGTAGTGCCATTTATATATTGAATATCCCAAGATTCAGGTATTGTAAAATTATTTTTATTGAGCCAATATGTTTTGATCTTTTTAACTTTTTCTGTTTTATCAAAATTATATTGAATCCATGCTGTTTTTTTCTGATTTGAGCTGAAGTATAATCCGGGTATTTCCCTCAATATTGAATTTTCCGGATAAACCTGATCGTTAAGGGCAAAAAGTGTCGGAGACTCAACAGATGCTGTTACTTTACTTCGAGCTGCAATAGTTGGTGCAGGTGCAGGAATTGTTCCTTTTTTATCCGTTGCCAGCCAAACTCTCATTTCACCTGGTCCGCGATTAGCCCATACATAATAAGGTATGAGTGTGATGTTATGGATATCTGAAATAGTCGTGTCCCCTTCAAGTGTCCTGCTGGTACTGTAGCCTTTTGCATGGATTACATTTACCCCTCCGAGAAGATCTTCTCTGAATTCGGTTGTCATTTTCTTTTTATAGTCAAGTATCAGATTGAGGACTTTACCACCAGGATTATCAGGCCATTCAGCACAATACACGATGGGGCCTTTCTGAATGGCTACTTTGTTCCGATCAAACACGATATTTTCATTGGCTTGAATGATTTGAATGGGCATGGGAATATCCAAGTTAATCTGATCTCCTTTTTCCCAGGTCCGTGTAATGGTTAAATACCCTTCTTCAATATCAACAGAAACGGACTTTCCGTTGACCGATGCTGAAATTTCCGGATATGATTCATTCTTGAAAGTATATAAATCACTTGGAACCACCTTGCCACGTGCCCAGTTGGGGATTCGCATGGATAAGCTAAACTTTCTGCTTTCTTCGGGTTCAAGAGTTATCATAATATTGCCATCCCATGGATAATTAGAATCCTGTATTATTTTTATGAGTTGTCCATCCATTGTTAACGTTGCTTCGCTGGCTGCATAAATGTTAACAAACAGACGATCCTTTGACTGTGCATAAATATAGCGCGGAAAAGAAGGAATAAACCGGCACATACTTGTCGGGCAGCATGCCACATTAAACCATGGGCTACGTTCATATTGACCATGAGATTCGAGCATGTTAGAATAAAAGAACTTATTGCCTCTCAACGACACACCTGACAAAAGTGCATTATAAAGAGTCCTTTCTAATATATCGTAATATTTAGCATTTCCTTCATAAAGAAACATTCGATGGTTCCAGTATACGTTGCCTATAGAGGCACATGTTTCACAATAGGAGTGCATATTCGGTAGTATATAAGGTTCTTCAAATCCTTCATTCCTTGAAGATGAACCGATACCTCCTGTAATATAAAATTTACCGGTAATGATATCTTCCCAAATTTTCTTTATGGCTTCAATATATGAAATGTCATTTGTCAAAGCTGCAACATCTGTCATTGCGCTGTACATGTAAACGGCACGTACTGCATGACCAACTGCTCTGCGTTGATCAACAACTTTTTTATGGGCCTGAATATTTTTCGCACCATCAGGACCCCGTACATCAAGAAAAAATTTAGCAAGATCAAGATATCTTTGATCATTTGTTTCACGAAACATTCGAACCAAGGCTAACTCAATTTCCTGGTGCCCTGGATATTTTTCAAGTTTACCATATCCGAAGGTGTTATAGATCATGTTGGCTGCTTTTTTGGCGATCTTCAAGAAATTATCTTTTCCGGTTGCCTGGTAATGAGCTACGGCTGCTTCCATCATATGACCATGGTTAAACAATTCATGGCTCCCTTCTTCCAGCCTTTCCCAACGCTTTTTTCCACAATGAGGAAAAACACTATCACCCATTATGGTACGGGCCGGATATAAATAACCATCATCTTCCTGGGCTTTGCTTAAATAATATATAATGGTGTCCATCCATTCCACAAGTGTATCTTCAGGAAAGGTTTGAATGGAGTAAGCTACTCCTTCCAAGACTTTATAGGTCGGACCATTGAATGGCTGGTTGGTTTGATAATGACCTCTTTCCAGTCCACCTGCGATCTTGAAATTTTTGATACGACCGTCCGAGTACAATTTATTAATACATGTCTTAATAGTTACATCATGATTGGTTTTTATCTTTGGGTACCAGAATTTATCGGTCATCTTTACCGATTTTAATTCCACTGGTTTGATCGGATAATCTTTCAGCTGTTCTTTTTTATTACATGAGATCAATGTTATCCCTGTAAATACAATCAAAACAAATAAAATTTTCAGATTTTTCATGGTTCCTTATATTTAGATTTTCAATTTAATTTCGAGTTAACTTCGAGAAATCATGCTTAATATTAAATGCTATTTTTCAATTAATTCCTGTACTTGTTTTTCAACCTGTTTTTGCTTTATGATCAATTTTTTATTCTTAGGGGATGCGTTAAGACAAATATAATTCAAAAAACACAAATTCCTTTTCAACCATGATTCATATCTCCTGCTTTTTTACTAATATTGTAAAAACATATCGGTTATGAGCAGAATTTTCTTCTCCCTGTTTCTCCTCTTCATTTTCGTGTTTTTTTCCAACGCCCAGACATGGGAAACCTTTTCTTTTACAGACGCAGGAGGGATTTACTGTGCTTCTTCCGAGCTGAACAAACCGGATAATTTCTCTGTGG
Source organism: Bacteroidota bacterium (assembly GCA_011374625.1). Classification (GTDB taxonomy): domain Bacteria; phylum Bacteroidota; class Bacteroidia; order Bacteroidales; family VadinHA17; genus DRPN01. Next base: position 20,908 of record DRPN01000021.1, on the reverse strand, counting down.
GGAAATATTCACCTCGTAATCTTCTTGACCGTGATCCGCGGACCGCCTGGGTGGAAGGGGAGAACGGAAGCGGAGAAGGTACAGCGGTATGTCTGGCCATGGGTGATACCCTGAAAAAATTTTTCACCATTGCCAATGGTTTTCAGAAATCCCATATTCTTTTTTTGAAAAATAACCGTATCAAAACCCTAAAAATCACACTATATCTGGGATTCACCGATGATACAAAAGTAACACAGGCCGGTTTTCACTCCGAGGCTGTGGCTTATCCGGTAAGCAAGACCGTAGCGTTGCAGGACACAGAAGGATACCAGACCTTCCCTCTTTCTTTTGACGGACAAAAAGTGTCTCTATTTCGGGATAAAATGGTTAAAAAATACATTTTGTTGCATCAAAATTCCCTTCGGGAGGGAAAAGCATACGGAACCTTAAGGGACTTTTTTTTTATCAAATTTGAGATAAAAGAGGTAATCCGAGGGAGTAAATGGGACGATACCTGTATCTCCGACCTGCTTTTAACAAATAAAAAACCTCCTTCCTTCATCCCCGCCAATGAGCAGATTTTGACGGTTCTGGAAAGTGATAACGGAGGGGCGATTTATGTACGTACTGTTTCCGGAAAGACATACAATTTGCTCTCTGTTTCCAATGATGAAGTCCGAAACGGAAAAGTCCTCTCTGTGGCTTCCCTTTCACCCGACAAACAATGGGTCATCATTGATATCATGGAAGGGGGAGCCGGACGGGGAACGGAAGAATCTTACAGGCTGTATTATCTTCCTTTAATAATACCTCTTTCTTCTTCTCTCATTGATGCTTATAATCTGGGTGAACCCCTGGATTTTGAGGAAAAAGACGGCAAACTCACCGTCGTATTTTTCAATGGTGAGAAAGCGGCTGACGAAATTCTTGAGGATATGAAAATAACCGGTGATTCGTTTGCTTTCCATGAAGACGCCCAGGAAGCTCTTGCCCTGCTGTTTGCTAAAGCTGTTAGTACACGGGATATTCCCGGGATTCTTTTTTTTATGGATGAAAGAAATAAAAAAGAACTGTTGGTACAAAAAATGAACCACGATACCACTGCTTATTTAACAGCACAATTTTCAGGACCTGTAATAAAAGGTTCCGGGAATGCGGCCATCCTTCCTTATAACATCACACAAGTCAGTGATCCCGTTCTGCAGCCGGAAGAGAATTCATGGAGTCTGATCTTAAAGATCTCCGACGGACGGAAGACCATTAGATGTTCCTGGCTGCTGGTCAAAGGAGAATCTGAAGGAGGGTCTGTGGTCGCCCTGTGGGGCCCGCAGTGATAACCGGCTTAAACCCCCTTAAAAAGATTCCTGCTCATTTCATAATCCCGGATCCTGCCGTTGGGTGAATCCTGACGGGGCAGCATCAGCATACCTCCGATCTTTTGTTCCGACCCCAGCTCAAGGATAAGCAGGTGAGGATGCCCCGGTTGATCCTCCTGCCATTGGGTATACCAAAACGAGGTGAACTGCAGGTCGAAGACATTGGCAGCATTGCCGTCATCTCCGCCCAGTTCCTCACTGTCGGCATACAACACTTCCCATGTATCTCTGTTGATTTTCTTTCCCGACGGATCCAATAAGTATATCCCTAACCTTTGCCAGCTGGTGCATGTGGCATACAAAGTGGCTGCCGAAACAAACAATCGTTCTTTTGAGCTGCTCGATAAATACGAGGAGATCATTGCCCGGCAGGTAAAAGAGAACTTGCTTGACAGGCATATCCGAAGGATATTTTTCGCAGAGTAAAAAAGATTACCGGATGAACTACCCCGGCGCAGGCCCGTCTGCCCGCCTGAACGAATTCATTCGGGCAGGAACGGTCTTCATCCGGGCAGGCCCTTCCACCCAACTGAACGGATTTATCTACGTAGATCACTACGTAGGAAGCGGCATCATTTGTTATAACCTTATGTCTTTCTGTTTATTACGGTGTTTATACAAACCGGGGGCTCCGGCTGTCCTGCTTTTATTTTATGGTTAAAGCTTCATCGCCGGAAAGAATACCTGCATATTTTTCCGGATTGTCCAGAATTTTTACGGCTTTAAACAACACACTATCGGCTTCCAGCGAGCTTTCAATGCGACCTGCCTGATAATAGTACCGGCCCACAATCTCCTGTTTCAGCAGATCACTGATCTCATCCTTATGTTCATAAAAGTCCTTATCTATATTATGAGACAGGCTTTTGCGTAATGCTTCAAATTCGGCCTCGGCCCGGTTGTAATATCTTTCTTTTCTGGCTGTTTCTATCAGCTCATCCAGCTTGGCTTCCGACTCGGTATCATAATTGAAATTACGTTTTTTAATATAGTCATGAAATGCATTCAGGATATCGTCGGTAATTTCAAATCTGTCGGGAGGAGGTATAGAGTCATATTTCCTGGCAAATTCTGTAGCATAATCAAAAATATAGAACCGCACATAAAGATTAACGGCAATAGGACTAAGAGATCCCGGGCTGGCATGCACGTCCGGGTCAATGCCTCCTCCGTCATAGACAGTACGTCCGTTATGGGTTTTGAAGGCTGTTTTCAGTGAATCCGGCACATGACCTACGCTTCCGTCAGGGTTTCTGTGTGAATAATCCAAAGCCTGTATACATCTTCCGCTGGGAATATAATATTTTGCAGCCGTAACTTTTAGCTGGCCTCCGTATCCCACAGGCCGCGTTGTCTGCACCAACCCCTTCCCAAAGGTACGTTGTCCGACGATGATACCCCGGTCAAGATCCTGCAGAGCTCCCGCAACGATCTCGGAAGCTGAGGCAGAGCCACTGTTTACCAGAACAGCCAAAGGGATATCCGGGTCAAAAGGTGGCGAAGGGGCTTTATATACGGCATCAAAATCTTTTATTTTCCCTTTTGTACTCACGACTGTCTGGCCTTTGTCCACAAACAAATTAACAATCTGAATCGCCTGTATCAATAATCCTCCCGGGTTACTGCGCAAATCCAGGATCATGGATTTCATATGATGGTTTTTCTTAAGGTCGGACATGGCTGATTTCACCTCGTTGTATGCACTGGAAGTAAACTGACTGAGGCGTATATATCCGGTATTATCATCCAGCATGCCATAATAGGGTACTGCCGGTATTTGGACTTTTTTTCTGGTCAGGGTTTTTTGCAGGGTATCTTTCCGTCCGGGCCTTTGAATGGTCAGGACAACCTTTGTATTGGGTAATCCTTTCAACCGCTCACTCACTTTGGCCAGCGGAAGACCTTTGATCGTTTGCCCGTCTATCTCCAATATTTTATCCCCGGCTTTCAGCCCGGCCAGGTCTGCCGGAAAGCCTTTGTAAATTTCAGAAACAATAGCATAATCTCCGCTTTTCCTTATCAGCGAACCTATCCCGCCATATTGTCCCGTCGTCATAAACTTGAAATCCGCCATTTTGTCTTCGGGAATATGCACCGTATAAGGATCCAGGGTTTTCAACATAGCGTCAATACCTGATTTTATCAGTTTGTCCGGTTTGATTTCATCAACATAATAAAGATTCAACTCGCGGATGATATTGGTAAAGATTTCAATGTTTTTTGCCAGCTTGAAATTGTGCGTTTCGGTGAAGGCATAAAGACCCACCATTACCGCAGCGGCCATTACAAAGGCAATGATCGTATTAACTTTGAATTTTCTGATTCGTTTCATATACCTCTCTTTTTATGAACAGCGTGTAAAATAGATATTATTTTATGAGAATAATACAAATCCGGGATATTTTTTAACAAAGATTAACGGTTTTCAGTTGTTTTTTCAACTGTTCAGGGTATCGGGTCATAGCCGTGTCCTCCCCAGGGATTGCATGAAAGTATTCTTTTCAGGGCCAGCCATCCGCCTTTCAACGGACCATGCTTTTTTAAGGCTTCCACACTATAGGTGGAGCAGGTAGGTGTATATCTGCAGACATGCGGAAACAAAGGCGAAATGGCCATCTGATATAGTTTGATCAGGCCTATCAGAAATTTAGTCATTAACTTTTTCATATTCCTCAATAATCTTCTGCAAAGTTACAATTATTTTTTCTTCAATGTCCCGGTAAGCCGGAATTTGAGAGGAGGTATAGATAAAAACCATATCCAGGGCCCGGTTGTTTTCTTCCAGCCATGTATTCAGTACTTCTTTGTTTTTATGATAAGCTTCTTGTATTCTCCTTTCGATAAGATTTCTGCCAACAGCTCTTTTGAAGTTTTTCCTGGAAACGGCAATAGCCATTCTGGCCGGAGGACGGCCCGGAGCCCGGTTAGCCTCGATCCAGACAGCACGGAGTGGGGAGTAATAAATAGTGTTTCCTTCCTGAAACAGTGTATCAATGCGCTTTTTTCCTGAAAGGCGTTCTTCCTTTTTTAGCCGGTACTGTCCCATTATAATATACCGGAGAACCGGTTGGACGATGCAGAATATTCCGGGGGATTCATTTTTTGTTGTATTCGCTGATATATTTATCCAGCGCCATAACCATGGAAGGAACTTCCGGTTTAGGGGCCTCAATATTAATACGCAGACCTGCCTCTTTTGCCGCCTGGGCTGTCGATCGTCCAAATGTGGCAATCTTTGTGCTGTTTTGCTGAAAATCAGGGAAGTTATGAAAAAGAGACTTTATCCCTGTAGGGCTGAAAAAAACCAATACATCATAACATACATCTTTCAAATCGGAAAGATCACTGCAAACCGTACGGTAGAGGATTGCTTTGGTATAATTGATCTTGTGCTTATCCAGCAAGTCCGGAATTTCGTTCGTGTGCATATCGGAAAGAGGCACAAAAAACTTTTCCTTGTTGTTTTTCCGGATTACTGATATCAGACTTTGAAAAGTCCTATCCCCGAAAAAGATTTTCCGTTTTCTGTACACAATATATTTCTGCAGGTAATTGGCAATAGACTGCGAAACGCAGAAATATTTCATGGTATCCGGTATGTTCGCACGCATTTCCGCACTGACTCTGAAAAAATGGTCGGCAGCTGTTTTACTTGTCAGAATTACCACACTATGATCAAGAATATTGATCCTCTTCTTCCGAACCTCCTTTACCGGTATTCCTTCTACGTGAATAAAAGGCCGGAAATCAATTTTCAGATTAATTTTCTTCGCAAGATTATGATAAGGTGATTTATCAGCAGGTGCCGGTTGCGAAATTAATATGCTTTTTATTTTCTCCAAGGTGTTTTTTTGGTCCTTAATCTCCACAAAATATTATATGAAAATAAGATGTGAAAAGATAAGAACAGGTAAAAGTTCCAAGGTGCAAAAGTACAAAAACAATAGGTATAAAGAAAATCTTTCTTTCAGCTGTTTAAAAATTTTTATTTTATTAATAATGAAGAAAATAAAAATATTCTTCACTCATGTAACCGGTTACTCACAGTAAAACTGTTCGTGAGCTCGCTTTGCCCGGTTCACTCTCCCATGAATTTTTTTAATCATTTTTATTTGTGAATTTTTGAATGAATCTCCCTGCTGCAAGCAGACAGGGTATCATCATGGGGTTGTTAATAATATTTTCGCCGCCAGGGGCATGAAATTCACCCCTCCCTTGTCCGTCCCCTGACGGATTTGTCCGTCCCCTGACGGATTAAAAAAATTCATGTTCGTTTCATAAATAGAAATAGCACCTTAACCATCAGAAAAAAGTATAGTCCTGCCAGGAGGGAAAAGCCGGTATAAATCAACCATGGGGCGATTTCCTTATAAATGTAAGGAATCAGGGCATTTATTGGAAAAAGATATACACCGGTATTGTGAAAGAATAAAATTGTAAAATGCGAAAACTCTGAAATCACTTCCAGGGACAAAGAAAAGAAACCGGTCAGTCTGATCATAACATACAGATAAGCATACAGACCTGCTAACCCTAAAAGGATCTGAAAATAGATGAGAAGCGTAGCATTTACCCAATCAAAAACTTCATTCCGGAATGTTTTTAGGGAGAGATAAATAAATAATCTGTCCGACAACAGACATTTAAAAAACAATAAGAAAGAGGTCTGCTGATACAGGCTGCTTCTATACCTGAAAAGGGAAAAGGGTTCATTATTTGGTGTAACCCGCTATCTCTCACATTTTGCACGCTGTCTTTCCGGCTTACAGTATTTTTTCCTCTAATCCGGATTGTATCCTGCCGGAAATGCATCCACCTATAATTTACCGGGATCATAAGCAGCATGCCGCGGGTTTGATTTTCGCTGCAGAGATAGTCATTTTGGTTATCAAAGGCATATAAACAAAGTGGTCATGCCGAATTAATCAACGCATTATGATCTAAATGTAAACCATACTAAAAATATTTAATCTCCTGTCTGCGGCCTGTTGTTTTTTTCAGGATGGCCCCGAGGGTTTGGTTTGCCAGGCGGCTGGCTCCTATCCGGAAAAGGGAAGGGTTAATCCATTCCTCTCCCAGGATATCCCTAATAATTTTCATATACAAAAAGGCTTCCTCCGGGGTGGAAATTCCTCCGGCAGGTTTGATGCCGGTTTTCTTTCCTGTAGACTGATAATATCTTTTTACGGCATCTGCCATTACAATGATATCTTCAGGGCGTGCTGCAGGTTGTATTTTCCCTGTGGAGGTCTTTATAAAATCCGCTCCGGCTGTCATGGCCACGAGCGCTGCTTGTTGCACTTTGTCCGGATCATTCAGAACACCCGATTCCAGGATTACTTTCAGATGCCCCTTGTTACCGATAAGTGTCCTTATTTCGCGTATCTCATCCAACGTTTCTTCCTGTTTTCCCGCCAGGATCTTTCCCACAGAAATGACAATGTCTATTTCCTGCGCACCGGCATCCAACGCCAGAGCAACCTCCCGGGTTTTTACTTCACGGAATGTCTGTGAAGCGGGAAAACCCGCTGCTACCGAAACGATCCGGATACATTCATTCACCAGCATTTTTTTCACTACGGGGATAAAAACCGGATATACACATATCCCGGCTACGGTCCCTGCTTCCGGAAATGCTTCCGGCAAATGGTTTACCTGTATGCAAATCTTCTCCACTTTTTCATCAGTATCCCTCACATCCAGGGTGGTCAGGTCAATAACGCCAAATATCTTACGCAAATCTTCTAGACCTGGCTTATCTTTGCCGTCAGCCTTGTAATACCCGGTTCGTTCTGCCAACCTTTGTCTGTCGGTAGGCTTAAACAATTCTTTTATCAATGGATCCATATTTTTTTACATATTATCTTAGTTTTTTGTTATTTCTATGCCTTTCCCCATCTCTTTCTGTTTTGCCAGCGTTTTCCGCAGTTCATTATCCAGATCAAGGCTTGACTGGTTGGCAATACATACTGTCCACTGATTGTGCTTCCTGTATGGTCATACTCAAATTTTTTTATTCTTTTCGCTTTGTATCAATAACAATGGTTACCGGGCCATCATTTACCAGTGATACCTGCATATAGGCTCCGAACTTACCTGTTTTCACTTCACCATTTATTCTATTCCGCAACATACTGACAAATGCTTCATACAGGGGAATGGCTTTTTCCGGGGGAGCAGCATGAGCATAAGAGGGGCGGTTCCCTTTTTTTGTTTTGGCCAGCAGGGTAAACTGGCTGATTACCAGGACCTCTCCGTCAATCTCATTTACAGACAGGTTCATCGCGCCCCGGTCATCTCTGAATACCCGTAATTGACTGATCTTTTTTACCAGGCATTCCGCATCCTCCCGTCCGTCATCCTGTCCGATACCCAATAAAACCAGCAGTCCCTTTCCAATGGTAGCGATCAATTCTCCCTCTACTTTTACGGAGGCTGCGTTAACTCTTTGAATAACTGCTTTCATGGTGATAAAATAGCAAAGATACTATATGTCTTTTGGAAAAATAAAAAACCGGCTCCTGTTTTCTGGCAGAGGTTGTATTTCGGTTGTTATCTGCATTGGGATCCAGTATAATCTACGTGATCCCGGCCCGGCCACGCCTTAATCCGGTTACCTTGTAACCTTCTCTGTTAGCCCTGATCGTAACCGCCCTGATGACAGGATTCAAGCTCGGGACGGGACATCTTTTCCACCTGTCAAAATCGCAATAAATCCTTTTGTCTTTATATTTACTATATTTTTATTGAAAAAACTTACTTATTAACTACCCCGGGGCTTCCCATCCGACCGCCTGAACGAATTCATTCGGGCAGGAAGGGATTTCATCCGGGCGGACCTGTCCGAACGGCTCAGACCGGGCGGAGAAGCCCCCGAGGTATCACAAGGAATTGTTTGTTTCAGATCCAGGGAGTCGGTGAAAGGAATCTCCCAACTGCAAACAGATGGGGTATCATCATGGAGTTGTTAATAATACTTTCGCCGTTAGCAGCATGGAATTCAATCTTCCCTAGTCCGTCCCCTGACGGATTTGTCCGGCTGGCAGACAAAATTTATTTTCCTATTTTGTTGTATTGTGTTTGTGAAAAAACAAAAATACAACATGAAGGAGAAATTGTAAGGAAGTCCCCTTCTTTTTATTATTTTAGTCGGTCAGTAGTGAAATAAAATATTATGATAAGATTGTTAAGGCTATTTATTTTTATAGTATTTGTTCATGCAATATCATGTACCCCTGTTTTTCAAAAACCCATTGATCGTAAAAGAGTTGTAGAAAGGCACAATATTATTTCAGATAAACTTGATGTAAAAAGTCCTGCCCAGGTTGGAAATGGAGAATTTTCATTTTCCGTTGATATTACTGGTTTACAGACGTATGTGCCTTTTAATACCATGTCTCACTGGGGATGGCACAGTGATCCTTTACCTAAGGAAATAAAAGTAGAAAATTTTAAAGGACAAATGGTGAATACCTATGGAAGAATGGTTAGGTATCCGCTTGTTAATAATGAAAACGAAGAACAAAGATTTTTATCTCATTGGCTCGCCGGGAATCCTCATAGAATAAATCTTGGGAGAATTGCTTTTTCATTAAAAAAAGATGATGGTAATTTGGCATCTTCAAAAGATTTGCAAAATTGTCGTCAGGAAGTTAACCTGTGGACCGGGATTATTTCAAGTTATTTTGAAATTGAAGGAATCCCTGTAAATGTTAAAACAGCATGTCATCCTGCCAGGGATTTAATCGCAGTAAGTGTTGAATCGGAACTTATTGAAAATGGTGGATTGTCAGTGACCTTAGAGTTTCCATATGCTTCTGCTAATAATAGCAGAGGAGGAGATTATATAGGTATATGGGATCAACCTTCATCTCATCAAACTCAGGTTAGTAGAAATGCCAATAGAGTTGATTTTTTCAGAACCTTAGACGATGATAAATATTATGTTTCGCTGAAATGGTTTACGAAATCTCATTTTGAAAATGATGATAATAATCCGCATAAATTTGAATTAATTCCCACGAATAAAAAAATATTGCAATTTGTGTGTGAATTTTCATCAACAGAAATTACAGAAGATTTATTGAGTGTGGAAGAGTGTTTGGAAGCAAGCAAAAGAGGCTGGGCCGAATATTGGAATACGGGTGCAGCTATCGATCTTTCCGAATCCACTGATCCCAGGTGGATGGAATTGGAGAGGAGAATAGTTTTGTCTCAATATTTGATGAAAGTGAATGAAGCAGGTTCATTACCTCCACAGGAAAGCGGCCTGGTAAATAACGGGTGGTATGGCAGATTTCATTTCGAAATGATTTGGTGGCATGGTGTGCATTGGGCATTATGGGATCGCTGGGAGCAATGGGATAAAAGTCTTCAGATTTATAATCGTTTCCTGAAAACAGCGAAAGAAAGAGCTAAAAATGAGGGGTTTAAAGGTGCCCGATGGCCTAAGTGCACTGCGTATAATAATTCTGAATGGCCTCATCCCTGTCACGCTTTTTTAATCTGGCAACAACCACACCCCCTTTATTTTGCAGAATTGGATTACAGATTGCATCCGGATAAGCATACCTTGGAGAAATGGAAAGATATTGTATTTAATACTGCTGATTTCCTTGTTTCTGTAGCGCATTATGATTCCATCAAACAGCAATATGTTTTAGGTCCGCCATTAATCCCGGTTTCGGAGAACGTAGAATATTGGGAAACCCTGAATCCAACTTTTGAACTGTCATACTGGCGCTTTGGTCTGAAAGTAGCTAAAGATTGGTACCAGCGTTGTGGTCTTGAATCACCTGACATTATGGAAGATGTGTTACAAAAGCTTGCTCCTTTGCCTGTTGAAAATGATTTATACGTGCTGTATGAAGGAGTACAGAATATGTGGACAAAATACAATTTTGAACACCCGGCACTTATTGGTACGTATGGGATGTTGCCCGGTGATGGTGTTGATGTCGAAATACTTGAAAACACCTATAATAAGATTCGATCCGTATGGAAGTTTGAAAAAACCTGGGGGTGGGATTTTCCCATGTTGGCGATGACCGCTGCCAGATTAAACAGGCCAGAAGAAGCCATAGATTTTCTACTGCATGAAAATTTTGGCTTTGATCAACACGGTCTTGCATATAGTATGATAGGCCCTTTTCCTTATTTTCCGGCCAATGGGGGGTTGTTAACTGCAGTTGCCATGATGGCAGGTGGTTGGGATGGTGCTGAAAATGCGAATGCTCCGGGTTTTCCCAAAAACGGAAAATGGAAAATTAAGTACGAGAAGTTTAATATTATGCCATAACTATTATGAAAAGAATTCTCCTTGTTATTACAGTTATTACAGCGATACCGGTATCACTTCAATTGTTTGCTCAGTCTGTTTCAATTACACCCGGGAAAGCAACAATTGAAAATAGATTTGTTTCTATTGTTTTCGATTTAAATAACGGTAAATTTCAGGGAATTGATAAAATATCCAAAACAATGATCTTTAAAGATGCATGGTTTCGGCTCGACCCAGGAAAAAATGCCTGGAAAACTCCGCCTCATTCCTACAAGGCAGAGAATATGGGAGAAGTGAAAAATGTAATTGGTGAAGGAAATAGAATCCGGGTCTGGTATCTTCCGGAATTGGGGTATGATCCACAACGATTTCTTGACCTGACACTTTATAAGAATAAAAAATTTATTGTTCTTAACTGGGGAGTAAAAAATAATTTTGGATACACTGTCAGAGTGCAAAGAGCTGAGATCTTACATCAGGGGGTTCTTTTTAATGGAGATACTCCAATAAACCCGAAAGTATTACGAAGCGGTGCCGGGGCAACTGCGAATTTTGTGGAAAACACCTGGATTATTGATGCCTTAAATGGCGCTATGCTAACATATATCGACAGGCAAAACAGACGTCGTACAATTGTAGGTGGCGGATTGAATTATAATGAGTTTGCCAAATCATTTGAAACGCATAAAGGAAAGAAAAGGATACTAAGTAATGGAAATGTAAAATATTCAGGAGAAACACCCTATCTTACTCTTTCTATCTGGGATCCGCAGGGGAAACGTATTGCTCCCGGAGAAACATGGATTTCAAAAGATTCTTATTATCTCGATTTTGTAACTCAAAATCCTTTTGAGTCGCTTGAACAATACGGTCATTTTTTGGCAGTGGCAAATAATGCCAATCCCAATCCTTATAATTTTCCAACACTTTGTGGGTGGATGGTTTCTACCATCGGAGAGGGGAAACCTATTAATAACTCGCCGGGACTGGTTGAGCAGATGGAGCTTGCAAAAGAGAAGGGATTGAATAAATATACCTCTTTGGCCGTTCGTCTTGAACCCGATTATTATTGCTATAGCAATCAGGGGAATACCCAACAGGGATGGTGGGATGATGAACACTGGGCAAAGTATGGTTCCTTAAAAGCACCTTATGAAACATTTGCAAAATTTTCTGCTGCAGTGGAACAAAAAGGAGGACAGGTTTTTACTTACATTCAAACTTCCATGCCGAGTAACGACTTTGCCGTAATGCATCCTGACTGGATGCTCAATGACGATATCTCATTGTTGCATGTAGACCACCCCCATCACCAACCCTTAATAAGATATGACTATACAAATCCTGATTTTCAGAACTATGTGCTTTCCATGTGGTCGCGATTGAGTAAAGATGGGGTAAAGGGAATTAAATTTGATTACCCGGAAACCGCCTGGGCCAGGGACGGTGGATTTGATGACCAGTCTTATACCACCACGTCAGCCTATCGGAAAGTTTTTGAATTGTGCAGGGAAGGTATGGGAGATAAAGCTTTTATTCATGAAAGAGCTCTTGGCGAATCGAATACCCCGATACTTGACTGTACTGCCGGAGTTGTTGATTTACAGAGAGTATGGGGAGATGCCAGTTATTTCGAGCCCGAAATGGCTTCCCGTATGGGATTGCGTTGGTATAAGCAGGGAATCGTTTTCCGGTATTACCCTGACGGAAAAAGTTTCTATAACAACAAAGGGGAAGCATTAAGCGCAAAAGACAGGCGAACATTTCTGACTTTGGTGGGCCTTCTTTCAGGCAGAATTGAGCTAGGAACCAGTATTGGTTCCATGACAGATGAAATGTTTTTTGATTTAACCCGGTTATATCCGGTTTTGCCAAACGGGAAATCATTCAGGCCGGTGGATTTTCTGCTGGATAAGAAGCATCCTGAAATTTATGTTTATGATGTGAACAGTAAATGGAAACAGGTCATTTTGATTAATAATGATAAAGAAAAAAAACGGGTGATCAGCGCTCCTCTTTCTGGGGATCAGGTTACCTGTGGTTCTATTGGTTTCAGTCCAACAGCAAGATATGTCGTTTTTGATTTTTGGAATCAAAAGGCTGTGGGGGTTTTCTCCGGCAAAGAGAAGCTAACCCGGGAGTTGGATGAAGGTGAAGCATTGGTTTTTTCCGTAAAAGAGTTGGATGACTATCCTCAGATTATCGGAACTAACCGGCATGTAATGTGTGGTATGTTCGAGATTAAAAATGAAAAATGGAAAGAACAAACAAACATACTTACTTTTAATGCTTCTGTAATAAAAACGGAAACCATGAATATTATCATTCATTTACCTGAAGGGAAAAAAATGAGGGTAAAGAAACTTTCGGCAGATTATGCGAAAGCATCGTATTTTGTTAAAGATAATTATCTTACTGTTTCATTGTTAAATAAAAATAAGAATATTGATACAAGGGTAACCGTAAAATTTTAGGTTTTTTTACTACTTTAGCATTGGTTTTTTTGTATATCTTTGGGCATGAGCTACTTTCGTGGAAAGAAACCTGCCTGCCGGCAAACCGATTCCGGTTCGACAGGAAAGGAAAGGGAGCCTCTTGTCGGTGAGTTTCAAGAGCCCGGAGTCTCCGGTTGCCTGGCAAGTTAAATTCTGAACGATGAATATGGATCGCTTTGATTATACAACCTGTATAAGGATGTACGGTCTGCTAACCAGGTTCCGGAAAGACCAGATGTTCTTTTTTTGCATTCAACGAGATTGCTCAGCTGCCTGAAGCAGCTTCGCGGACTCTTCCCCTCCGGGGGGGCACCTTGCATGAGCACAAAACCCAGGCGGCAAAGCCGCCGGGGTTTTTGTTTTCCACTCCTCTTACGGAAATAAATTTCCGACGAGTCGTGAAAAACAAAACCCGATGATTTCTCATCGGGTTTTGTGCTCATGCGGTCACGACGAGACTCGAACTCGCGACCTCCGGCGTGACAGGCCGGCATTCTAACCAACTGAACTACGTGACCATTTTAGCGTGTGCAAAAATAGTTATTTTTTTATTTTCTACAATAATAACCTGAAATTTTAGATAAAAAGATGCTAGGATGTTAGATCCTTATCCTCATTGATTTTATCCTCTGCCTCCTCTTCAAAAAAGCTGAAATGCACCTGGCTGTATTTCTTCATAAAACGGAAACGGGGGTGATCCTCAAAATGGTATTGTTTCGGGTGTTCCAGAATGAACCATCCCCTCGGTGTCAGGAGGTTGTGCTTAAATACCAGTTTCGGAAGAGTTTCTATATCAGGGAGATCATAGGGCGGGTCGGCGAAGATAATATCGAAAGAGTGGGGGAGGGCATGACGAAGAAAAGGAAATACATTTCCCTGAAGAGCTTCCACCTGCCGGAAGTTAAGCTGGCGCAAGGTGTCCCGTATAAAGCCTATGTGCCTGTTGTTTATCTCTACAAGGGTGATGTGGGGCGTGCCGCGTGAAGCGAACTCGTAGCTTATGCTTCCGGTGCCGGAAAAAAGATCTAAAACGGAGACCTTCTCCAAGTCAAAATTGTTTTCCAGGATATTGAACAGGGACTCCTTGGCAAGGTCTGTAGTAGGCTTTAGATGGAAGGTCCCTGGCGGTACGATCCTGTGTCCCCGGTATGAGCCTCGAATTATACGCAAAGATAAAGATTGAACAGGTTAGCAAAAGAATGTTCCGTGATCATATTCAGTGTGTAACTGTATGTAAATGCCGGATTCCTTTTAACCAGCGTGATATTCTTTATATAAAGATGCAGCGACTGCAACAGATTGGATTCCGGATTTATCTTTCCCATCAGTAGCAGGGGAGTGGTGGAAGGATCGGCTTTCATCGCTTTCAGTGCGTAAAGAATGAAATATACCAGATCATTTACCTGTCTGTAGTAAAAAGAATTGACCATCTCCGGACTTTGCTCCCGGAATACGGCCAGGTCGAAAAAGTCATCATGGATATTTACAAAAATTACAGGCTTGGTATTTTTCGGGGTCTGATGCCTAATAATATTATTCAGAAAAGGGGTGATCTGGTGAAAAAGAATAGCATCCGGAAAATACTCCTCCAATAATGCACTGAGCTCGTCAGGAATGACAAAAAGATTCCAGGCATCCAGTCCCTTGATCCTGTTTGCCATAACTTTTTCATTATCTTCCAGCGCATGATTGAAACGAAAATAAGTCTCGCCGAATTTCTCGTCATACAAAGGTGCAGGCACCAGTGTTGACTTGAAAGAAATGATCATGACAGCCCTGCTTTTATATTCTTTCCGTAAGAATTCATCTTTTTCAATGGTCTTCCGCAACAGGTCGGGGAAAGAGGTGTTTTTATCTACGGCGGGCAGAGGATAGTGTTTCAGAGCAATGTATTTCTGATTGACCGTATTCAGAATACAAAAAGAAAGTCCATTCAGGGATATCTGAATGGACAAATGATACAATACTGTCTGGTTAATATCTAAAGATTCATCCAGGTAAGCAAATTCGGCCATGGAAACATCTTTATTCCCAGTTGCCCGCGTTGTTGGTTGCCTCTGTCAGAGAGCCTACTTTCAGGCCGGGAAAACCGACAATTTTTTCTCTTTCCGCATTGTAGTTGATGATCAGTTGCTTATTAAGCCCATGCAACAATACATCGTTGAGAACGTGCGCTTCAAAAACGGGGACCTTTACCTTCGAAGCAGTTTCGATCACACCGGCATCCAGAAAGAACTGAGCCGTATCACAGTAAGGAACATACCTTAAAGAATCGATTGGAAAATTGCGTCCGAACAAAGTGTCAATAACAGGAATATAAGAGGTGTCCCGTATAATGATACCTTTCTTAATGGCTTCTTCATCTGTAATCAACCCATACAGACTGTCAGGAATGCTTCCGATAGCTTTGATGATCGGGAAAGAATCGTATTTTACAAAATGGATCAATGTATCAAAGCTCCCAGTATATTTCCCGTATTTGGTTTTGTAAGCAACTTCGGCCTTCCGGATTGCTTTCAATCTTTCAATGGCAGCCTTTTCCCGTATTTTTTTTTCGCGGTTAAAACGGATGGGTTCCATAATACTCTGATACAGATAGTAGGATAATACGACGATGACAATAAACAAAATAACTCTGATAGCGGTTCTCATGTTAAAAGTTTATTTTAAGTTTGCTTGCAAATTTATAATAAAATTCGAATTCTGAAACATAATCTTTTTTTTTCTTTGGAAAATGTTGCGGGAACATTTAAAAATACAGCTTACATCATATCTTGAATATGAACCGACACAGGGTCAACAGGATTTGTTTGACCGGATTACCGTGTTTATTTCCCGGCCGGCACAGCCTGAAATTTTACTGGTGAGGGGTTATTCCGGGACCGGCAAAACCACATCGGTGCGTGCATTGGTGCGATTATTGGATAATATGGGACATTCTTCGGTGCTTCTTGCACCTACCGGCCGTGCTGCCAAGGTCTTGTCCGAATACACCGGGAAAGAAGCTTATACCATCCATAAAAAAATTTATCGCCAAAAGTCCTCTAAAGACGGTTTTGGAAAATTTGTCCTGAACTATAACCGTGCCTATGAAACCATCTTTGTAGTTGATGAGGCCTCCATGATCTCCAACTGTTCTTCCGAAAGTTCCCTGTTCGGGTCGGGAGCCCTGTTGAATGATCTGATTGATTTTGTTTTTGGAGGGAAACGTTGTAAGCTTATTTTGATAGGAGATACAGCACAACTTCCTCCGGTAGGAACATCCTTGTCGGAAGCCCTGGATAAAGAGAAACTGGAACATTTCGGATACCCGGTCACTGAGGTGCTGTTGGATGAGGTGGTACGTCAGGCCAAAGACTCCGGAATCCATACCAATGCCACAGTCATACGGAGGCAGATAGCCAATCTTGATATCAAGATCCCCCGTTTCAAGGTGGAATATTTCAAGGATATCTGCCGTATCTCAGGACGGGAAGTGATCGAATTGTTGGAGGATTATTATCAGGGAGGGAATCCGGATGATACCATCATCATTGTCCGGTCCAATAAAATGGCTAACAAATATAATGAAGGCATACGTCGACAAATCATGTACAAAGAAGAACAAATTACTGCCGGAGATATGGTGATGGTGGTGAAGAATAATTATTACTGGCTGCCGGAAATAGAAGAAGCGGACTTTATCGCCAACGGAGATATCCTGCACATTGATCGTATCCATGGTTATGAAGAAAGATATGGCTATCACTTTGCTGATGTGACCGTATCCTTTACTACCCGCGAGATGCCACCATTAGATGTGAAGGTGCTGCTGGATACGCTGTGGATTGACTCCCCTTCCCTGACTTCCGAACAAAATAAAGAATTGTTCTATAGAATATTGGAAAATTATCCGGCAGAGAAAAACAAGAAAAAAGCCTTTGACCAGGTCAGAAACGATCCTTTTTTCAATGCCCTGCAGATAAAATTTGCATATGCCATTACTTGCCATAAAGCACAGGGAGGACAATGGAAAACTGTTTTTCTTGATCAGGGATTCATCCCGAAAGAACAGATAACCATCGAATACCTGAGATGGTTGTACACCGCTGTCACCAGAGCTACTGATAAGCTCTACCTGGTGAACTTTCCGGATTATTATTTTTAAATATAAATATTTATATGTATTTAAATATATATTTAAATACATATATTTTTTCTGACAGATAACGCAGATTATCAGTATTTCCGGCTTCACTATTCATCCTCCTATTTTGTTTGTCAATCATCGTTTATTTATCAACAATAAAAAAAAACGGCACCTTCCGGCACCGTTTTTTCTTAAAGAAAATCTCGTCCTAATACTCGCGTGGCCTGGCCTGGCTCACTTTAATATTTCGACCTTTGATATCGGCTCCGTTCAATTCGTCAATACTTTTGAGCGCTTCATTGTCATTTTTCATTTCAACGAATCCAAAGCCCTTACTTCTTCCGGAATACTTGTCAGTGATTACCTTAGCGGTTTCAATTTCACCGTACTTTTCGAAAATTTCTTTAAGATCTTCTCCTGTAACATCGTAATGGAGATTACCAACATAAATGTTCATAGTAATAAAAATTAAATAAGAAATTAGTTAACACAGTAAAGATAAGGGTATTTTTTGGGAAATAGTGAAAAACTGAAAAAAAACTTTATGAGTGTGGATTATATTTTAATTATTCCGTTATAATTACTTCTTCCGGAATATCGTAGTGATAAAGATCCATAAACTTTTTAAGACGTGTATTGATTTTATCCATAAACGGCCGGTCGATTTCATAAAGATTTTTTTTATATCCTTTTGCCGAAGTAAAATAGGTTGAGAAAATGTTTCGTACGGAATTAAAATCCTTTTTCAAAAGTTGTGAATAAATTGTTTTAATACATTTTTCAGGATCTTTTATTAAATCTTCATACCTTATCTCCAGAATGTTTTCTTGTGGAATCAGGTTTTTTTGATCCAGATAATCGTTGATTAGCCGGGAGTAGACGTCGAAAACCATTTCTTCAATGGCGTTGTTATCGAGTTTTCGTAAAGTTATGGTAGGAAGGAGTCTTTGGAAAAAAAGACGACTAGACAAAAAGGTAGAAACAGGATTGCGGTAAATATATAGGAATTTTGCGTCGGGATAAAGCTTCAGGATATGTTTGATACGGGCGGTATTGACCGGGTTTTTGATGATAAGTCGTTTCCCCCCGGTGTTAAGCATCGCCTTTTTGAGTAGATTTTGATAGATGGCAAACCATCTTTCTTTTTCTTCCGGGGTTAATCCCTTGTGATGAACAGACTGGTCATAGATCGCTTTGTACTTATCCGGAAAATAAAAGAATGTATAATAGGCATAAGGCTGACAGTTGCTGAATGCCAGTTCATCTTCCTGGGGATAGTCCGGATGCAACGGCATGTTGTCGGAAGGTCGGCACCGCGGGATCTTCAATGCCATGATGGGTTTAAACAACCATTTGCTGGCCAGATTATTGGGAAAAACAGACTGATAGGTTGTTACATACCCTGCTTCCGGGTCTTTGCAAAGCGAAGTGTGTAATAATGTTGTGCCGCTTCGCCAGTGCCCTATAATGAAAACCGGAGGCTCTTTGAAATTATATCTTTTGAGTTTTTTACTGAACCATATTTTTTCCCATAGATGAAACGGAGTGGCTATAGCAATGATCAGAAATGTAAGAAAAAGCTTGAAGTAATATTTTGGGTCTATATGGCCTTTTTTTATCAAGCGGAAAAAGTTGGGCAGGGTAGAACCCAGCAATGGTGAGACCGGCGGTATCCTGAACTGATCCATAATAGATGCAATGAATTCATCCTGTTAACATAATCCCAAATTAAGCAATAGGAAAATTCTATTGCTTCAATGACGAAGAAAATCATAGCATTCCATCAACATGGAATGTAAGATTTTCTTGTCAGGGTAAACCCAATGCAGCCTTCGGCTTATGCGCAATAGAGCCATTTACAATAACTCTATTGCGCAATTTGGGATAATAAAGTTAATGATTTTAAATGAATGAAAAAACAATGCCCCGGAAATACGCCTTAACAATAGGTCGAACATCCTTTATTCAAGGGTTAATGATCCACTCCTTTCAGAGAGGCGGCAGTTCTATTTTAGGTTTCTTTTCATCAGATATTCATGGATGTCACGGGCTGCGTTTTGACCAGATTCGATGGCTTTCACTACCAGTGAAGGGCCTGTGGCAGCGTCTCCCGCCGTGAAGATGGGTGCTCCCTTTTCAGCTCCTCTGATATTTTCCCGTTCATCAAAGGTTAACGGAAGATCTTTCAGGAGTTTGTCTTTTACGGGATGAAGGAATCCCATGGCCAGGATGATCATGTCGGCTTCCAGGGTAAGTTTTTCTCCGGTTTCTTCGGGGATCATTCTGCCGTTTTCCCGTTTCCATTTCAGTTTGCTCATCTCCACTTTGTGGATGCGGCCATCCTTGCCGATGATCCGGTTGGTACTGAGGCTCCACAGCCGCACACATCCTTCTTCGTGTGAGGAGGAGGTTCTCAGGGTATTGGGCCAGTAAGGCCAAGGGTTGTCTTCCGGACGTTGCAGGGGTGGTTCGGGCAGGATTTCCACTTGTGTAACAGAGCGTGCTCTCTGCCGTATGGCCGTTCCTACACAGTCCGACCCGGTGTCGCCACCACCGATCACGATTACATGTTTGCCTTTGGCTGAGATTCGTTTTCTCCCCGGGATATTGGCGCCGGCATTGATCCTGTTCTGCTGGGAGAGGAAGTCCATGGCAAACCATATTCCCGGAAGGTCCCTGCCGGGAACATCCAGATCACGCGGTTCTCTGGAGCCTACTGCCAGGCACAGGGCATCAAATGTTTCCAGGAGTTTGCGGGCGGAGATATCCTTACCGGCATAAATGCCTGTCCTGAAGATCACCCCCTCTTTTTTATAGATGTCAATGCGTCTGTCTATCACAGCCTTGGTAAGTTTGAAATCCGGGATGCCGAAGCGTAACAAACCTCCCGGATTTTCATCTTTTTCAAAAACGGTCACTTCGTGGCCTGTGCGGTTCAGGCGACTGGCTACGGTAAGTCCTGCAGGTCCCGAGCCTATTACGGCTACTTTCCTGCCGGTTCGGCGTTTCGGGAGGTAAGGTTTGATCAGTCCCATTTTAAAAGCCATTTCAGCCAGGGCTACCTCATTCTCACGAATGGTTACCGGTTCTTCATAGATGGCCAGGACACAGGCTTTCTCACAAAGAGCGGGGCAAACCCTTCCGGTTATCTCCGGCAGGTCGTTGGTGAGATGCAGCAGATTGATGGCTTTTTCCCACTGTTCCCGGTACAGGGCGTCCTGCCATTCCGGAATGCGGCTGTGGGTACTGCAAGCCCAGTGACAGAATGGCACGCCGCAGGCCATGCAACGGGATGCCTGTAAGATGCGGTCACGCGTGTTCAATACCTGTTCCACTTCCGAAAAATCGGCTATTCGTTCGTTTACAGGACGGTATCCTGCTTCTTTTCTTGATATGTTTATAAAACCTTTCGGATCTCCCATGATTTCCAAATTGAAAAATAAAACAACTATTCTGCAAAATCAGGATCAAATTCTGCCCGTTTCAGCTTCAAATTTATCTCCCTGAGTTTTTGTTCATTCAGGATCTTTTTATATTCAAGCGGTGTAACCTTGACGAACTTGGAGAAATAAGCTTCCCAGTTCGACAAGACATCTTCGGCCAGTTTGCTGCCGGTATTATGCCAGTGTTCTGCGATCAGTTCCTG